>JAPLTR010000846.1 GCA_026398065.1 Verrucomicrobiota bacterium
GCTCGTCCGCGCCATTGGCCCGACGCTTTCCGCCTTCGGTCTCACCGGGACGCTCCCCGATCCCTTCGTCGAAATCGCCCCGCTCAACGCCGCCAAAGTCACCGAGAACAACAACTGGTCCGGCACCGCTGCGCTCAAGGCCGCCTTCTCCTCGGCCGGCGCCTTCGGCCTCGCCGCCGACACCAGCCTCGACGCCGCCTTGCTGTTCTCCCCTTCCGCCGGGGCCTACACCGCAAAGATCACCGACACCGCCGGACGCACCGGCCTCGCCCTCGTCGAGATCTACGACACCGGCAACGGCAACGCCCCGAAGCTCACCAACGTCTCCGCCCGCACCCAGGTCGGCACCGGGGCCGACGCCCTCATTGCCGGCTTCGTCGTGAGCGGCAACGTCCCGAAGAAATTCCTCATCCGCGCCGTCGGCCCCACCCTCGGCGCCTTCGGGGTCGGCGGCACCCTCGCGGATCCCGTCCTCGAAGTCCGCCCGCTCGGCTCGGAAAACATCGTCGCCCTCAACGACGACTGGCGCGGCACCCCCGCCCTCAAGACCGCCTTCGCCTCCGTGGGAGCGTTCGGCCTCGCCGCCGACACCTCACGCGACGCCGCCCTCGCGATCGAGCTCCCGCCCGGCGCCTACACCGCCACCGTATCCGGAAAAGGCAATACGACCGGCGTCGCCCTCGTCGAGGTCTACGAGCTTCCCTGAGGTCCTCGCCAGCGCCCGTCCGGACAGCGCCGCCTCAGAAATCCAACCCGAACAGCAGCTTCAGCCGTGTGTAGTCCTGCGCGCTGCCGTCGGGGTTGTTGCGCCGGATTTCATGGCGCAGCGACGTGCTTAGCGTCTCCGTCAGCTTTTTGTTGAGTTCAAAGCGGTTCTCCCAGCCGTCCGCCTTGCTGCGCACGGGGTACCACACGCCGCGCTGCGTCAGTGTCATGCGCCACGGCAGCGCCCACTCCACCTCCTCGAACGAGGAGGCCACCCCGCGCGACGAGTGGCTCTTCACCGGCGCGGTGTTCCACACGTCGAACAAGTTCTCGGACACACCCGCGCGCAGCTTCTTGCCCGGCGTGCTGAGGAGGTTGAAACCCACGCCGATTTCCTGCTGCAGCAGCAGGTAGTCGTTGGGCGCCCCGCCGAGGATGCTCGCCCGGTTCCACTCCGCCGTCGGCCGGTACTGGGCAAACCGCTTCGTGTTGAAATCGTGCCGCCACAGGCCGGACGCCTTCACCACGTCCGTCGTCGCCACCTTGTTGGTCTCGCTGTAGTCGAAGCGCCCGTTGAACTGCACCTCGTCGCGCTCCCACTTGCGCTTCAGGGTCGCGTCCACCGCCGAGTTGTTGCGGTCCGTCGTGTCCGAGACCACCTCGGTCGACAGCGCCAGCCGCCCGTGCCACGGACCGAAAAACTTCCGCACGTGCGCCGTCAGCACGGACGGCGAAAACCGCTCCCAGATCGACATCCGCTCCGCCTCCTCGCGCTCGGCCGCGGCCGCCTTCTCGGTCTTTTTCGACTCCGCGGTCGCGACTGCCGGACTCGGGGCCGCCGCAGGCTTCGGCGCCGGTGCCGCCGGCTTGGCCGCCACCTCCGGAGCCTTGTCCGCCGGGATCACCACCGCATCCGTCGCCGCCACGCGCAGTTCCCCGAACCGCGTCGACTTGAACACGATCACATTCCCCTCGCGCCCCACGAGATGTCCCTGCACGCGGTCGCCGTCCTTGTACACGAGCGTGTCATGCGGCGCCGCCGCCGGTTCCGCCGCCTGTGCCCCCACACCCGCCAGCACGATCACCGCCATCAGCCACGCACGCAAAATTCCCCGCCTGTTTCCGGACATCATGGGCCTATCGACGCACAACGCGCGTGTGTGTTTCAAAAATATTCGGACTTTTTTCGGCTCGGCGCCCCGCGGGGAAAATTCTCGCCCGTTTCTTCGTCCCGCCCCCGCTCTTGACCCCTCCGCGGCACACCGTGAGCTTCTGGGTGAACGTCATGTCCAGCGCCGCCGCCGCCACACCGACTCCGCCGCGCCCCTCCGTCTTCATCAGCTACGCCTCCGAAGACCGCGCCGCTGCGCGCGCCCTCCGCGACACCCTCGCCGCGACCGGTCTCGACGTCTGGTACGACGAAAACGAACTCGGCGGCGGCGATTCCTGGGATCAGAAAATCCGCCGCCAGATCCGCGACTGCGACTACTTCATGCCCATGATCTCGGCCGCGACCGAGGCGCGCAAGGAGGGTTACTTCCGCCGCGAGTGGCGTCTCGCCGCCGAGCGCACGCTCGATATGGCCGACGACGTGATGTTCCTGCTGCCCGTCTCGATCGATTCCACCAGCGAGGCCGGCGCCCGCGTCCCGGACAAATTTCTCAGCGTACAGTGGCTCCGCCTCCCCGGCGGCCAGTCCACGCCCGCTCTCGAGGCCCTTTGCCGCCGCCTCCTCGCCGGCGAGCACACCGCCCCGCCGCGTCCCACCTCGGTGCCTTTTTCCCGTCCCCCGCACGCCCCCCCGATCGCCGTCCCTCCGCCACTCCTACCGCCCAAGCCCGCCGCGCCACCGCCACCCCCCATCGACGATTCGGCGCACCACCCACCCGAGAAACCGCCCTTCCCCCACGTCCCCGAAAAAGGCGGCCTGCTCCACGGCATCAAGTTTCTCGCCGAGGTGGTCTGGTGGGCCGTCACCGCCGCCTGGGTTCTCATTAAACGCGCGCCGAAGTGGATCCGCGTCCTCCTCTCCATTTGGTTCGTTTTCTTCGTGTTTTCCCAATGCGGTCGCAATTCCAGCGACAACCCGACGGAAAAACGCGCCGCCAAATCCAAGGTCACCGACGCCATCCGCCGCGCCGCCGAAAAAGCTGACAAGCAGCCGGAAAAAGACCTCACCCCGTCCGAGGCCGCGAAGCTCGGCGCCGAGTTCGCCCGCACCATCGCCGCCGGCCTCGAAGGCAAGGTGACCGCTGGCAAGCAGCTCGCCGTCGTCCCCTTCGACCTCAGTATCGAGGGCGGCGCCGCCTCCCGGTTCGCCGACGCCGTGTTCAACGCCACCTACGGACGGTTGGTCGCCGCCCGTCCGACCGAGGCCGTCGTGGCCACCGAAACCCTCGATTCCACCACCGACGCCGCGCTCGTCGCCCACGGGAAGAAGCTGGGCACCGCCTTCGTCCTCGCCGCCCGCCTCACCAACGACCCGCCCCGCGCCCTCGCCGTGCGCCTCGTGCGCATCGACGACTCCACCGTGCCGTGGAGCAAAGATTTCCCCGTCGACGACTCCACGGTCGCCGCCGTCGCCACCCAGATCGCCGAGTCAGTCCTCGCCGCCGTCCCGAAAAAATAGGCCGGTCGTCCGAGGCCTTTCGTCGGCCGCCCGCTCGCGGGCGCTTCAGGACCTCCGCACGCCAACGACTGCCCCCGGCCTCATCCCAGGCACGCCTCGAGCCCCGCGCGCATCGCCGCCTCGTCGAGCCCCACCCCGATGAACACCAGTTCCACCCGCCGGTCGCCCAACGGGTCCACCCACCGCGCCCGCGCGCTCGCCGGCACCGCCTCGGCCGTGATCACCCCGGCCTCGACCAGCGCCGCCGCCCACGTCCCGACGAACTCCGTCCGCACGCCCCCGCCGGCCACCGATAAAAACCCGATGTCCGCCGCCTGGTCCGCGAACCAAAAAAATCCCTTCGCCCGCAGCAGCCCCGCCGGTAATCCCGTCGCAAGCCACGCGATAAACCACTCCCGCGCCAGCGGCCTCCGCGCCTCAAACACGAAGCTCGCGATCCCATATTCATCCTCATGCCGCGCCGCCCCCGGCTTCGCCACGTAGCCGCCCGCCGCGCGCGCCGGATCGTTCAGCACCCGGATCCACCGCGCCGCCCCGAGCGTCGCCGTCGCGTTAAACCGCACCCGGTCCAGCAAAACCTCGCTCGCGACCTGCCCGTGCTCCGCCCGCAAAATCTCCGCCCGCGGATTCAGCCCGCGCAAAATCCCCTCCAGCCGCACCACCTCCTCTTCGCCCACGAGGTCGCACTTGTTGAGCACGATCACGTCTGCGCACTCGGCCTGATCGACCATCAGCTCAAACACCGGCTTCTTCCCGTCCCCTCTTTCTCTTTCCTCTTTATCTTTCTCTTTCTCCTTTTCCGTCCGCCCCCCACCTCGTTCCTCGTTCTCGCTCTTCGTTCTCATTCTCTCATTTCCTTCCCCACTCCCGCCCACGCCTTCCCCACGCGCGCCACCTCGCACCGCACTCCGCCCGTGCTCCGCCAAGAACGCGCGCGCATCCACCACCGTCACCAGCGAACTCAGCCGTGCAAAATCGCTCAGGCTCCGCCCAAACCGGTTCTTCCGCACAAACAGATCGGCCACGCCCCGCGGGTCCGCCACGCCCGTCGTCTCGATGAGCACGTGGTCGTAGTTGCCCCCGCTCGCGCACAGCTCCGCGACCGTCTCCGCGAGTTCATCGCGCACCGAGCAGCATACGCACCCGTTCCCCAGCTCCACCACGCGCTTCGCCCCCGCCCCCGCGACGACCTGTGCATCGACATTGATCGCCGCCACATCATTGACGACCGCCGCCCACCGCCGCCCCTCCGCCTGCCCGAGCAGATGCCGCAGCAGCGTCGTCTTCCCCGCGCCGAGAAAGCCGCTGAGCACCGTCACCGGCGGCCGCGCCGCGGATTTTTCCGTCTCCACCATAGTACCCCCACCTGAATCCAATCCGCGCGATCCGTCCAGCCCCCTTCCCCTTTTCTCCCCCGCCGCCGCCCCTCCATTCGTCATTCTTCGTTCTTCATTTGTTTCCGCCCACATCGCGCTTGCCTCCCGCCGCCCCGCGCGTCCACCTTCCCCGCCCTCCCACCCGTGCGGAAGAAATTCTCCATCGCCTGCCTGCTCTTTGCGTGGCTCTGCGCCAACGGCGCACTGCTCGACGCCGTGCAGGTCTTTGCCTGGGGCAAGATGTTTTCCGAAAACGCCCGCGTGATGGACGTCGCCGAGGCCCTCCGCGCCACCTTCGACCCGGAAAAACCCTGCGAACTCTGCCGTGGCGTCGCCGCCGCCAAAGAGACCGCCGCCCAGCAGCTCCCCGCCTCCGTCGAAAACTCCGGCGCCGAAAAGCTCCTCCTCGCGCTCCACTCGGTCGCGCTCCCCGACTTTGTTTCCCCGTCCGCCGACTGGCCGGCAACGCTTGCGAGCGTCGCGCCGTCCCGCACCGAGCCGGTGCCCGTGCCCCCGCCGCGCGTCTGACGCGCCCCCGCACCGCCGTGTCCGCGCCGCGCTGATTTCGCGCGCGGCTTCCCTGACCGCGTTCGCCCCTGTGCGAACCCTCACGACCGCGCATCCGCGTGCGCGCCGCCGTCGACTATTCCGTCCAGCCACGCGGGCCCGCCACCACCATGACTTTTCCCACCCGTCCGCTCCTCCTGCTCTCCGCCTGCGCGCTCGTCGGGCCGGTCCTCCGAGCCCAGACCGCCCCGCCCGGCGCGTCCGTCCAAAAACTCTCTCCCCTCGTCGTGCAGGAGGCCCCCTCCGTCGCGGAAAAATTCCTCCTGCCGCAGGTCACCGAGAGCGTCACCGCCACGCGCATCGAGGACACCATCAACCTCCTCGATCCCGAGGATGCCGTGAAATACCTCCCCAGCGTCTTCCTCCGCAAACGCAACAACGGCGACACTCAGGCCATCATGGCCACCCGCACCTGGGGCGTCAGCTCCAGCGCCCGCAGCCTCGTCTACGCCGACGGCGTCCTCCTCACCGCGCTCATCGCCAACAACAACTCCCTCGGCGGCCCCCGTTGGGGCCTCGTCGCCCCCGCCGAGATCGAGCGCGTCGATCTGATGTATGGCCCGTACGCCGCCGCCTACGCCGGCAACTCCATGGGCGCCGTCATGGAGATCACCACCCGCCTCCCGGAAAAATTCGAAGCCACGCTCCAGCACACCGCCGCCTTCCAGACCTTCTCCCAGTACGGTACGGATGACACCTACCGCACCTCGCAGACCGCCGCCACCGTCGGCCACCGCGCCGGCAAATTCTCCGTCTGGGTCAGCGCCAACTACCAGGACAGTCACTCGCAACCGCTCGGCTACGTGACCAACGCCACCTTTCCCACGGGCACCACCGGCGGCTTCGCGGCCAGCAATAAGCTCGGTGCCCCCGCCCAGGTCGTCGGCGCGTCCGGCCTCCTCCACACGCGGATGACCAACGCGAAATTCAAGGCCGCCTACGATCTCACGCCCGCCCTCCGCGCCGCGTACACCATCGGCCTCTGGCGCAACGACGCCGATTCCGCCGTCTCGACCTACCTCACCAACGCCGCCGGCCAGCCCACCTACGGCGGCCTCGCCGCGTTCGCCTCCGGCACCAACGACACCCTGCAGGAGCACTCCTCGCACAGTCTCTCGCTCCGCTCCGACACCCGTGGCGCCTTCGACTTCGAAGCCATCGCGACGCTCTATCGCATGGACCGCGACCGCGTGAGCACGCCCACGACCGCCTCGGCCACCGCCGCCCCGTCCCCGTCGTTCGGCGCCGCCGGCCGCTTCGCGATCCTCGGTGGCACGGGCTGGTCCACCCTCGACCTCAAGGGCACCTGGCGCCCCGGCGGAAAAAACTCCTCCACCCACATCGTCACCTTCGGCGCCCATCAAAACCGCAACAAACTCTACAACCCCACCTTTAACACCGCCGACTGGCGCAATCCCGACGCGCCCTCCACCGGCGTCGCCACCGAGGGCGACGGCAAGACTCGCACCCAAGCCCTCTGGGCCCAGGAAGTGTGGACGTTCGCCCGCGGGCTGAAGCTCACGGTCGGCGCCCGCTACGAGGCGTTCCGCGCCTCCGACGGCCTCAACGTCAACGGCGCCACCACCGTCCGCCAGCCGACGGTCACCGACCACGGTTTCTCCCCGAAGGCCGTCCTCGCCTATACCCTGTCCTCCGACTGGCTCGTCACCGCGTCCGTCGGCCAGGCCTACCGCTTCGCCACCGCCGCCGAACTCTACCAGCTCGTTTCAACCGGCACCACGTTCACGTCGCCCAATCCCAATCTGAAACCCGACGACGTCCTCGCCACGGAACTAAAAATCCAGCGCAACCTCCCCGCCGGCCGCATCCGCCTGTCGCTCTTCCAGGACGACATCCACGACGCCATCATCGCGCAGTTCAATCCCCTCCTCCCCGGCTCGACGCAGCTCTTCTCCTTCCTGTCCAACGTCAATCACGTCCGCTCCCGCGGCGCCGAACTTGTCCTCGAGCAGAACAACGTTCTCGTCCGCGGCCTCGAGTTCACCGGCAGCCTCACCTACCTCGACGCCAAGACCCTCGCCCTCTCCGGCCGCGCCAGCGCCACCGCGCCCGCCTCCGCCGCCATCGGCAAGAAACTCCCCAACATCCCCGACTGGCGCGCCGCCTTCGTCCTCACCTACCGCCCGGACCAGCGCTGGGCCTTCAGCGTCGCCGGCCGCTACAGCGACAAGCTCTGGACCACCCTCGACAACACCGACGTCAACCCAAACACCTACCAGGGCTTCGCCGCCTGGTTCGTCGCCGACGTCCACGCCAATCTCCGCTTCAGCCCCCGGTGGAACGCCGGCCTCGGCGTGGATAATTTTCTCAACCGAAAATACTTCATCTTCCACCCGTTCCCCCAGCGCACGACGGTCCTCAACCTGAAGTACAATTTCTGACGACCGCCATCGCGTCCTCCCTTTTCGCCCGCCCGTTTCCATGCGCCGCCGACTCTCGCTCCTCGTCACCCTGACGGCCTGGCTCCTCGCCACCGGCAGCCAGTGGGACGTCGTGCAGACGTTCGCGTGGGCGCGCATGTTCGCCGAAAACTGCCGCACGCTGCCCCTGCACGTCGCGCTCAAGCGCACCTTCAGCCCCGAGGGCCGCTGCGAATTGTGCGGCCTAGTGTCCACCGCCAAGCAGGAGCGGCAAAATTCCGCCGACGCTCCGACTGATGCCCCCGGCTCGGCACCCGCGGGGAAATTCTCCGGCAAAGTCCTCCTCGCTTTCGAGCCCGCCCACGCGCCGCTCCTCGTACGCCTGTCCCTTCCCGCCCGCTGGTCGCCGAGCGACCCCACCTTCGCGAGCACCGAACGCGCCGAACCGCCTCTGCCGCCGCCGCGCGCCTAGCGCGCGGGCGTCCCGGCCCGTGATCCCCTGCGTCCGCCCCCGTGGCCCGGGTCCCTGACCCGCGAGCCCGTCGGGGCACGTTTCCGCCACCCGTTCGCTCCTCCGCGAACCTCGACCGCGCGTCCGCGTGCGCGCTCTTCGTGAACTCCCTCCACGCGCTGCCATCATGCACTCGTCCATTCACTCTCACTCCGCCCCTCCGTCCTCGCCTCGCAAACGCTCCTTCGGAGCAACGGCGTCTTTCCGTCCTTCGCTCGTGCCTTCCCCTCATCTGCCCGGCTTCCTCGCCGCCTTCGGCCTCGCCCTTGGCGTCCAAGCCGCCCCTGCGCCCACCGCCCCCGACCTCGTCCAACTCGATCCCGTCGTCGCCACCATCGCCCGCGGCTCCACCCCGCTCGTCGTCACCGCCGATCCCAAGGCCCCCGCACAACCCGCCCCGGCCCACGACGGCGCCGATGTCCTGAAAAACATCCCCGGATTCTCCGTCATCCGCAAGGGCGGCACCGACGGCGATCCCGTTCTCCGCGGCCTCGCCGGCTCGCGTCTCGGTATCCTTGTCGATGGCGAGTCCATCTACGGCGGCTGCGGCAACCGCATGGACCCGCCCACCGCCTACGTTTTCCCCGCCGCCTACGACCGCATCACCGTCGTCAAGGGCCCGCAGTCCGTGCTCCACGGCACCGGTAACTCCGCCGGCGTCGTCCTCTTCGAACGCGACACCCGCCGCCCCGCCGCGCGCGAAAACTCCCTCTTCGCCTCCGCCACCGCCGGCAGCGCCGGCCGCTTCGACGCCGCCTTCGACGCCCGCGTCGCCGCCCCCACCGCGCAGGCCCGCGTCTCCGCCACCACCACCCGCGCCGACGATTATTCCGACGGCTCCGGCCGCTCCGTCCACTCCGCCTACGATCGCTGGAGCGCCAACGCCTCCGCCGCGTGGACCCCCGACGCGCACACCATCCTCGAATTCTCCACCGCCCGCAGCGATGGCGAGGCCGCCTACGCCGATCGCCTGATGGATGGCGTCAAATTCGCCCGCGAGAACTACGGCCTCCGTTTCACGCGCACCGCCCTCACCCCGCTCCTCGCCTCCGCCGAGGCGCGCATTTTTTCCAACTACGTCGATCATGTGATGGACAACTTCAGCCGGCGCACCTTCGCGCCTTCGATGATGATGCCCGGCCGCTCCGTCTCGAATCCCGACCGCCGCACCACCGGCGGCCTCGCCCAACTCGTCCTCACGCCCGCCGCCCCCGCCCGCGTTACCGTCGGCCTCGACACCCAGCGCAACACCCACTCCGTCCGCTCCACCTCGAACGAGCTCACCGCGCCCTTCGCCGCCCATCCCCGCCTTCGCGACGCCGCGTTTCGGCAGACCGGCGCCTTCGCCGAATCCGCCTTCACGCTCGCCTCCGACCAGCGCCTCTACGCCGGCGCCCGCCTCGATCACTGGCGCGCCACCGACGAACGCCCCGCCGTCGCGCTCTCCATGATGAGCACCGCCGCCAATCCCGGCGCCGGCCACACCCGCACCAGCGATCTCGCCAGCGGCTTCGCCCGCTACGAACGCGACCTTGCACACTCCGCCGCCACCGTCTTCGCCGGCCTCGGCCGCACCCAACGTTTTCCTGACTACTGGGAAATCGTGAAAAACGAGAGCGCCGCCTCCGTCACCGCCTTCGGCGTCCGCCCCGAGACCACCGCCCAACTCGATGTGGGCACCCTCTACCGCCGCGGTCCCGTGCGCTTCACCCTCTCCGCCTTCGCCTCGCAGATCGACGACTACCTCCTCGTCCAGTCCAACGTCGTCAAAACCTCCACCGCTCCCGCCATGCCCGGCATGGGCGGCATGACGACCACCTCCCGCACCACCACCATCACCCGCAACGTCGACGCCTCCACGTGGGGCGGCGAAGCCGACCTCGGCCTCCGCCTTGCCGAACATTGGAACGTCGACGCCTCCCTCGCCTATGTCCGCGGCGAGAACGACACCGACTCGCTCCCGCTCGCCCAGCTCCCTCCGCTCGAGTCGCGTATCGGACTTTCCTATACGCAGCCCGCCTGGTCCGCCGGCACCGTCCTTCGCCTGGTCTCCGCGCAAGGCCGCTTCGCCGTGAACCAGGGCAACATCGTCGGCCAGGACCTCGGCCGCTCCGCCGGCTTCGGCACCCTCGCCTTCCACGCGAGCTGGCGAGCCACCGCGCACACGCGTCTTTCCGCGGGCGTCGACAACGCCCTCGACCGCACCTACGCCGAGCACATCAGCCGCGCCGGCGGCATGGTCCCCGGCTTCACCCAGACCACCCGCGTCAACGAACCCGGCCGCTTCCTCTGGCTGAAACTCGACGTGTCCCTCTGAGCCAGTCCGCCTCCCCCGTCGCCACGAAGAGATAACTTTCCCACCGCTTGGGACCGCTCCCGGTTTGACGGCCACACCCAGAGGGGGAGGCCGCCATCAATGGCCCGGGGGCGGTCCCTCCTCCCTTTTCCTCCCATGAAAAAAACCAACTACATCACCCGACTCCCCTTCGCGCTGCTCGCCGCCGCCCTGGCTCCCGTGTGCGGCGCGGCCGAAAAACCCGCCCCGGCCAAGGGCACTCCCGGCGACGCCGAGGCGGGCAAAGCGGTCTACCTCCGCGTCTGCTTCGCCTGCCACCAGCCCACCGGCCTCGGCCTCCCCGGCGCCTTTCCCCCACTGGCCGGCTCGCCGATCGTCACCGAGGCCGACCCCGGGAAGGTCATCCGCATCGCGCTCCACGGGCTTCAGGGCCCCATCGAGGTCAAAGGGGTCAAATACAACAGCATGATGCCGGCGCACGGCCCGCAATTGCAGGACCGGGAAATCGCCGACGTGCTCACCTACGTCCGCAACACCTGGGAAAACAAAGCCGCCCCCGTCACCGTCGAGGCCGTCGCCGAGGTCCGCGCCAAGGTCCAGCGCCCCACGCCGTGGACCTGGGCCGAGCTGACCAAGTGATGCGCTGGGCTCGCGTCATCGCTTCCGCCCGCGACTGCCACGCGTGGCTGCCGTGGCTCCTCGCCGCGACGTTCGTCGTCGCGGTCGAGGCGCTCGGCCGTCGCTTCGCGCTCCCGGCCGCGGAACGCGCCCTCGTGCGCGCGCCCGTCGCGGGCACGGTGATTCTCCTGCTCGCGATCCGCCGCCACTGGAACCATGACCGCACCGCGTTCGAATGCGTCACCGTGGGCGCCCTCGCCCCCGCGGCGTGGCTCGTCGGCCGCACGCTCGGCGGACCGGCCCAGGCGCTCCCGCTCCTGGCCCTCGGCTCCACCCTGCCGGGCTATGCCGCCTGGCGTTTCGCGCCCGATTCCGGCCAGCACGGCGCCCTCTGGCCCTTTCGAACCCTCCTCCACCGCCCGCTCCTGCCCCTGGTTATTCTCGCCGGCTCGTTGTTGCTGCTCGCCGGCTGCGTCCCGCCCCGATCCGCCTCCGCAATTTCCCCTGCCCGGCCGCCGGCGGGGAATCTCGCCACCCCCGGGCGCCCGATCTGCCCGGTCAACCTCCATTCTCTGCTCCCTTCATCTCCTTTCCCATGAAAACCACCACCCTGTTCGCCCTCTCCTTCGTTCTGGCCGGCGCCCTCGCCGGCCAGACCCCCAAGCCCGCCCCGGCGGCGCCCTCCGTCCCGCCGAAGGACGAGCCCGTCCAGCTCGATAAATTCGCCGTCGCCGCCGAGAAGGAAAACAACTTCTCCCTCCCGCTCGACGCCATCGCCACCTCCGGCTCGCGCCTCGGCCTCACCAGCCGCGAACTGCCCGCCAGCGTGTCCATCATCACCCAGGAGATGATGCAGCTCCGCGGCCTCCGCACCGCCGTCGAGGCCGTCGAGGCCGCCGTCGGCATGACCGGCGGCACCCAGTTCGGCTCCATCCCCAACTACTCCACCCGCGGCTTCGGCGGCAACAACGTCACCATCCTGCGCGACGGCATCCGCCAGAACACCGCCTCTCAGTCCTCCCGCACCGTGGACTCCTTCATCCTCGACCGCATCGAGGTCCTCAAGGGCCCCGACGGCCTCATGTTCGGCGAGGGCGCCATCGGCGGCGCGGTGAACTACATTTCCAAATCGCCCTCGGCCGACTTCCGCGGCGACGCCATGGCCAGCTACGGCGCCTGGGGCAGCTACCGCGCCGGCGTCGGCGTCGGCGGCCCCGTCGGCAAAACCGGCGTCAGCTACCGTGCCGACTTCTCCCACAACCAGACCTACGCCTACCAGGAGCGAAATTCCCAGCGCTACGACGCCCTCGCGCTCTCCCTCGCGTGGCGCGTCACCGACCGGCTCACGCTCACCTGGTTCGGCACCTTCCTCGACGACTGGAACGAGAGCTACTACGGCAGTCCCGTCATCTACGACGCCGTCGTCAACACCACCATCGCCGCCGCCCAGCCGGAGGTCCGCCTCTTCGCCAACGCCACCGACCGCATGGTCAACCCCCGCGTCGATCCCGCCGCGCGGCGCACCAACTACAACTTCTTCGACAACTACGCCAAGACCGAAAACGTCTTCAACCGCGTCCGCGCCGATCTCCGCCTCGCGCCCGCCGTCGAGCTCCGCAACGAGACCTACGTCGCCACCCAGCTCCTCAAGTGGAAAAACACCGAGAGCAACACCTGGAATCCCGTTGCGAAAAACATCACGCGCGGCGGGCTCACCCTCATCTACCGCGACGACGTCCTCGTCGGCGACCGCCTCGACCTCACGGTGAAAACGCCCGTCGTCGGCCACGCCAACCGCCTCGTCGTCGGCGCCGTCTTCGAGCACAACGACCAGATCCGCGGCGGCGCCGCGGGCAACCAGGTAACCGCCCTCCCCGCCGTTTCGCTCCTGTATCCGGACGTCGGTTACGCCCCCGCCTCCCGCTTCCAGAAGACCTCGCGCATCGGCGTCGAGACCCACGCGTTTCATCTCCAGGACGTGTTCGATGTGACCTCGCGCTTCCGTGCCGTCGCCGGCCTCCGCTATGACCACATCTCGCTCCAGCGCGACACCCTCGCCAACCCCACCACCACGCCCGCCACCGCGTTCTCCACCTTCAAAAAAGGCTATCGCACCACCACGGGGCGCGTCGGCGGCGTGTTCATCCTCACCAAGGAGATCAACGCCTACGCCTCCTTCAGCCGCGCCGCCGAGCCCGTCACCCAGCTCGTCTCCCTCACCGCCACCAGCGCCGATTTCTCCCTGCAGAAGGGCCGGCAGTACGAGGCCGGCCTCAAGGGCACCTTCTTCCGCGGCCAACTCGACGCCACCGTCGCCGTCTTCGACCTCCTGAAGAAGGACCTCCTCACGAGCACCACCGATCCCGTCACCGGCATCCGCACCAACCAGCAGATCGGCGCGCAGAAATCCAAGGGCGTCGAGGCCGCCCTCGCCGTCTCGCCCGGCGACGGCTGGCGCGTCGAACTCAACGGCGCGTTCACCGATTCCACCTACGCCGACTTCAACGAGAACCTCGGCACCGGCATCATCTCGCGCGCCGGCAAACGCCCGAGCAACGTCCCCGAGTGGGTCGCCAATCTCTTCGTCGCGAAACGCTTCGCCCATGGCCTCGCCCTCAGCGGCGGCCCGCGCTACGTGAGCGACCGCTTCGGCAACAACAACAACTCCGTCGTCGCCGAGGGCTACGTCGTCCTCGACGCCTCCGCGAGCTACACCTGGCGCCGCACGACGTTCACCCTCCGCGGCCGCAACCTCCTCGACGAGACCTACGAGCCGGTCGCCGGCACGACGATGCGCCGGCTCTCCGATCCCCGCACCGCCGAGTTCACCGTCCGCACCTCCTTCTGATCCGTCCTCGCCAAGTTCAGCCCCTTGGGAGCGCGGGCCGCTGGCCCGCATTTATCAACCGAACGCCCACCGCGCTCCCAAGTGGCGGCCCCGCCCATCACCTGCTCCATCCACCGCACGCCTCCTCTCCCTTTCCGTCTCCGTGCCTTCCGTGCCTCCTCCGTGTTCTCTGTGACTCAATTTCCCTCCTCCCTCCCATGAAGCTCCCCTCCTTCCCCTTCTTCCCCTTTCCCGTCCTCGTCTCCCTCTCCCTCCCGCTCCTCGCCGCCTGCACCCGCACCGACCCCAAGGCCTCCCCCTCGACGCCGCCGCCCTCCCCCGCCACCGCTTCCGCCCCGTCGCCCGCCCCAACCGCCCCCGCCGCACCCACCTCCTATCCCATCCGCGGCGAGATCGTCGGCTTCGATCTTCCCCGCCAGGTCCTCGTCATCCACCACGAGGAGATCCCCGGCTATATGCCCGCGATGACCATGGAATTCACCGCCCCCGGCATCGACCTCACGAAGCTCCGCGAGGGCCAGCGCCTCGCCGCCCGCATGGGCGCGCCCCTCGACGGCGTCTTTCCGCTCACGGAGTTTCGCCTCCTCGATCCCGCGCAGGACCAGGCCGTCGCCGCCGCCGCGCTCGCCCTCCGCCAGGACACCTTCACCCGCGGAAAAAATGTTTATCGCGAGGTCGGCGAGCCCGCCCCGTCCTTCACGCTCTACAACCAGGACGGCAAGGCGGTTTCCTTCGCCACCTTCCGCGGCCAGCGCGTCGTCCTCAACTTCATCTTCACCCGCTGCCCCGTCGCCACCATGTGCCCCGCCTCCACCGCCAAGATGATGGCGCTCCAGGCCGCCGCGAAGAAGGCCGGCGTGAAAAACCTCGAGCTCGTCTCGATCTCCTTCGACTCCGCCTACGACACGCCGCCCGTGCTCAAACAATACGCCACCGAGCGCGGCATCGACACGACGAACTTCTCCTTTCTCACCGGCCCAGAAAACGCCATCCGCGACCTCCTCGCGCAATTCGGCGTGATCGCCCAGCCCGGCGAAAACGTCTTCAAGCACACCCTCTCGACCCTGCTCATCGGCCCCGACGGAAAAATCCTCCACCGCGTCGACGGCTCCACCTGGACCCCCGACGACTTCCTCCCCCGGCTCTAAAATTCTCCTCCCTCCGCCCCTCCTTTCCGCCTCCACCTTCATCTCTGTGCTCTCTGTGCCTCTGTGGTTCATCCTCTGCATCTGTCTTGATCCGCGCCATCCGCGCAATCCGCGGTAAAACATTTCTTCCTCTCTCCATGAAACACTTTTCTCCCATCGCCCTTTCCCTTTCTCGTCTCTTCCGCCTCGCCCCCGCCGTGTTCCTCCCCGCATTCGCCGCCACGCTCGCCCTCGCCGCCCCCGAACTCGCCCGCGACTTCCCCTCGCCCGCTCCCGCCGCCTCCCACTGCGCCAACCTCACCGCCGCCCCCGACGGCACTCTCCACCTCACCTACTACGCCCCCGCTCCGTCCTCCGATCTCGCCTCTCCGCCCCCTGATCTCC
>JAPLTR010000546.1 GCA_026398065.1 Verrucomicrobiota bacterium
CGCGCCCAAATCCGTCCTCATCCGCGCCGTGGGCCCGGCGCTCGACGCGTTTGGCGTCGCCGGTGCGCTCCCGGCTGCTCGCCTCGAACTTTTCGGTGGCACGCCCGCCATCTCGCTGGCGACGAACAATGGCTGGGGCAACGCCGCTCCGGTCGCCGCCGCCGCCGCGCGCTCCGGCGCCTTTGCCCTCGCGCCGAACAGCCGGGATGCCTCGATCCTGATCTCGCTGGCGCCCGGTCCCTACACCGTCGTCGTCTCCGGCGATGCCGGGGCCTCGGGCGTTGCGCTCGTGGAGGTCTACGATGCCTCGGAAAACGCCGCACCCGACCAAAAGGTCGTCAACATCGCCTCGCGCGGCAACGCGGGCAGCGGCGACAACACGCTGACCGCCGGCTTCGTGATCGCCGGCTCCGTCCCGAAGCGCGTGCTCATCCGCGGCGTCGGCCCGGCGCTGGGGGCCTTCGGTGTTCCCGGCACGCTCGCCGATCCGGAACTCAAGCTCATCAACCAGCCCGGCGCGGTGATCGCGACCAACGACAACTGGGGCACCCCTGCCAGCGCGACCGCGGCGGACGCGGCGCAAATCGCCGCCGCGGCAACCGCCGTCGGGGCCTTCGCCTTCGCGCCCGGCAGCAAGGACGCCGCGCTCCTCCTCAACCTCGCCCCCGGCCCTTACACGGTTCAGCTGAGCGGGGTTGGCGGCGCCGCCGGCGTTGCACTCGTCGAGGTCTACGAAGTGCCTTAAATTGGTCGGCACAGGGCGCTCTGCCCGACCCACGCATGGTAGGAGCGTGCGCAACCACCCACGCAGTTGCTTCAAAAACTGGCCGATGGCGGAGGGCTGTTTTATTACACACATCGTCGCTGTCCGATCTGGACTCGCGCTACTCCCCCTTGTTTCGATGGCTGGACCCCATGTACCCGCTTTTCCACCGGCGGTTTTTTCGCATCGTTCTGTTCTCGGCCACGCTGGCTGTTTGCGCAGCTCACGCGGCGAATCCCTTGCCCGACGACCCGGAGGGCCGCGCGCTGTTGCAGGCGGCCCAGCGCATCGTGGCCGCGTATCACGCCGGCCAGCCGAAATCGGACGCGGTGTTGCGTGTTGTTTATTTCCATCCGTGCGACCGTGACCCGCTGCCGAACTACGCGGAGCGCCTCGATCGGGTGCTGACCGACGTGAGCGATTTCTACCGCGACGGCCTGCGCCGCTTCGGCATTGAAAGCGAGGGCCTGCCCTTGGAACGCAAGGGTGGACGGCTGGTGTTGCACGTGGTGCGCGGCAAGCTTCCGGCCTCCGCCTACAACTATGAATCGGGTGATGCCACGGTCGCGGAAATCCGCGCCGCCATGAAGGACACGTTCGATCTCGACCGCGAGCATGTGCTGGCGATCTACGGCCTGTGCCGGAAGGAGCCGGACGGACGCTATGTGTTCGATGCTCCCTATTACGGCGGTGGGTCCCGCCAGCACGGGTTCTGCCATGCCGCGGACTGCGAACTGCTCGATCCCCGGCTGCTGACCCAGCGCGATAAAAAGATGGTGTTTACGGAGCACTACTATCCGCGGGTGGATAGCACGGTCGCCAAATTCAACAGCTGGTACCTCGGCGGCATCGCGCACGAACTCGGGCACGGACTGGGTCTCCCGCACGATGCGGGGATGGCGGGTGAAACGCCTTCCGGCACCGCGCTCATGGGGATGGGCAATCTCACGTATCGTAACGACCTCTGGGGCGGCAAGGCGCCGGCCTATTTCTCCCGCGTGACCGCGCTCAGGTTTTTATCCCATCCCTTTGTCACCGGTTCGAATCGCGGTCGCTTCGAAGAGATGACCGGAGGCATCTCGGGCGCGACGTTCACGACCGAGCGTGATGCGCTGCGGATTCGCGGAAAGGTGGGCGGTTCCGTGCCACCGTACGCGGTGGTCGCCTACGTCTGGGACGAGAAGGGGAGTGACCACTCGGCACGCACCTTTGCGGTGGTGCTCAGCGGCGACACCTTCGAACTCGTGATCAAAGGACTGCGTCCGGCGAACTACCGATTGCGCCTCACGAGTGTGCACGCCAACGGCGGAGTCGGCCGG
>JAPLTR010000865.1 GCA_026398065.1 Verrucomicrobiota bacterium
CAACCCGCCCTGCCCCATGAAACCCCTGCTTTCGCTGGCCTTCGCTCTCGGTCTCTCGCTCGCCGCCACGTTGCCCTCGCGCGGCGCAGACTCGCCCTATGCCGAGGGCTTCGTCTCCATGTTCAACGGACGTGATCTCACGGGCTGGACCAATATCAACTGCGCGCCCGAGACGTGGAGCGTGCGCGATGGAAAAATCTACTGCACCGGCTTCCCCGTCGGCGGCCTGCGCACCGTGCGGCAGTACGAGAACTTCATCCTCGAGGTGGAGTGGCGCCACCTGAAGCGCAGCGGCAACTCGGGCGTCTTCATCTGGGGCTCGCCGATCAACGCCCCCGGCGTGCCCTTTCTGCGCGGCATCGAGGTGCAGGTGCTCGACCACGGCTATGCCGAGGATTTCGAGAAGAAGAACGGCAGGAAGGCCGACTGGTTCACCGTGCACGGCGACGTCTTTGCGATCCACGGCGCGACGATGACCTATGTCGGCCGGACGAACGGCAAACGCAGTTTCCCCACCGAGGAGCGCAGCAAGCCCTCGCCCGAGTGGAACCACTACCGCATCGTCGCGAACCACGGCTCGCTCCGTCTGCACGTCAACGGCAAGGAGGTCAGCGGCGGCGACGACACCAACTACCGCAAGGGCTACCTCGCCCTCGAATCGGAAGGCTCGCCCATCGAGTTTCGCAACCTCCGCATCAAGGAACTCCCGCCGACGGGGGCCGATGCCAGCAACACCGCCCCCGTCGACCTCGGCTGGCGCGCGCTCTTCAACTCCGTCGACCTGCGCGGCTGGCGCAACGACGCCGCGACCGCGGCGCGCTGGTCGGTGGTCGGCGAAAAGATTTTCCTGAAGCCGGCCGCGCCCAGCACCGGGGGCGCAACCGGCGCCCCGCTCACGACGGACGCAGAGTTCGGCAACGCCGAGTTCATCGTGGATTTTCAGCCACCAAAATCCGCCGCCGGTGCGAAGCCCCCCGGGGCCGCGCTGGCGTTTCGCGGCACAACGCTGGAGCTCGCCGGAGCCGACGGCGGAAAATTCAGCCGCTTCACGATCACCGTGCAGGGCCGCAGCGCCCGCGTGCAACGCGACGCACAGCCCGCCGTGGAAATCCCCCTGGCGGCGAATTCCCCGGCGCGCAGCGCGCTCAGCCTCGTCGCCACGGGGGGAGGCGGGACGTTCATGAACCTGCACACGCGGGAGCTGTAATTTCAGTAGCGGCGAGCGCCAGCGAGTCGACCAATGGGTAGCCGCGAGCGTGAGCGAGTGGATTCCCTGTCCACTCGCTCACGCTCGCGGCTACCCATCAATTCACCACGTCAGCCGGTCCGGCGCCCAGCCGAGTTTCTGGGCGGTCTTCGCGGTCCACGACCACTCCTCGCGGTTGCTCTGCGTCCATTTCACCGGCTGGCGCTCGGCGGCCATCGCGGCGGCCTGGGGCACGTCGAGGAAGCGGAGCACGTTGAGGTAATCGGGCCCCGTCATGTGCGAGGCGGGCGGGGCGACCAGCTCGACCGACGCGAGGCCGTCGACGAAGAGCGAGGCGTAGAGCGCGTTGATGGCCTGGTCGCGCACGCCGCCGAGGTGGATGGGCTTGTCGCCAAGAAGCTCGGGCGAACGCAGTGCCTCGACGGCGCGACGGATGTCCCACACGCGCATGCCGTCGACGGTCTGGCCGAGGAGGAGGTAGCGGCGGCGGAGTTCGATCTGATCGGCGGCGCTCGCCGTCGAGGCCGTCGGGCCGATGCCGCGCGGCGCGAGGAAGACCAGCGCGGCCTCGCCCCGCTCCACCTCGGCGCGCACCGACGATTCGAGGGTGAGGTCGGACCACGCGCGCTCGTCGGCGACGCGCAGGTAAACGCGCTTCACCGTCTGCGGCGCGGCCTGCGAGAAGGCCACCAGCGGCAGCCGCACCACGCCCTGCGTCGTGAACTCCCACGTCGTCACCTGCAGCCCGCCCTTGGTCACGGTGCTAATCACCGCGGGACGCAGCGGCTCGCCCGCCGCCGGCCAGCCGGCAAAGGATTTCTCGCGCAGCGCGCGCATCCAGCCCTCGCGCTGCTGCTGCCAGGCCGACGCGCCGGCCGGGACCGCCGGAGCGGCCATCGCGACGAAGGTCTCGTGGATCTTCGTCGTGCGCTGGTCCGCCGGCGACACCCCGGCGGGAAACACCCGCAGTTGCTTCGGTTCGAAGAGTTTTTCCGCCGCCATCCCGATGAGGGTGTCCTCGCGCTTGAGGAAGCGGTTGAACCAGCGGAAAGCGGGCACCTGCAGGTCCTGCGTGTCCTTGTGCGGGCCCTCGGTGATGAGGAGGCCGAGCTTGTCGCTGGCCTTGTAGAGCGCGTAGAGGCGCGCGACTTCGCCGTGCACGCGCAGGACGCCGTCGAGCGGGAAGATCGTGTCCTTGTCGGAGTTGGCGAACAGCAGCGGGCGCGGCGCGATCAGCGCGGCGAGCTTCGCGTAGTCCCAGCGGTACGTATTCACCATGAACATACAGTCGCAGTGGCCCTTCACCACGCCGTCGATCACGTGGTTGTGCAGGTCGGTGATGCCGGCGACGGGCACGACGACCTTGATGCGGTCGTCGAGCGCCGCCGTGTACCAGGTGTAGGCGCCGCCCCCGGAGCGGCC
>JAPLTR010000491.1 GCA_026398065.1 Verrucomicrobiota bacterium
GCCGAGGAGGACGAGTTCGCCGGGGACGATGAGGCCGTTGCCCTGGGCGATGGTGCTGACCTCGAGGAGGGAGCGGCCGACGTTGAGCTGCGCGAGGTCCTGGTCGCGCTGGAGCGCGACGAGCTGCGAGATACGCCGGCGGAAATCGGGCGCGGAAAACTCCTCGAGGCGCTCGCTCATGCGGATGGCGATCTCGGCGGCGGCCTCGCCGTTGCCCTCGCCGAGGGCGAGGAGGCACTTCAGGAGGTTTTCCTGCATCTGCGGCGCGGTGTGGCCGACCATGCCAAGGTCGATGAGCGCGATGCGGCCGTCGTCGGTGATGAAGACGTTGCCGGGGTGCGGATCGGCGTGGAAGAGGCCGTCGACGCACACCTGCTGGAGGTAGGCCCGGAACAGCTCCTCGGCGAGCGGGGCGCCCTTGTCCTTGAGGTCGAGGCGGGCGAGGGGTTCGAGCGAGGTGATCTTGCGGCCCTGGACCTCCTCCATGGTGAGGAGGGAGCGCGTGTAGTAGTCGGGGATGGGCTGGGGGACCTGGATGAGGGGGAAGTCGCGGAGGTTTTTGCCGAGGGCGAGGAGGTTGTGGGCCTCGCGCTCGTAGTTGAGCTCCTGCTGGATGGTGGTGCGAAACTCCTCGAGGACGTTGAGAAACCGGTGGCGGCGCCCGAGCGCGGTGTGGCCGTCGAGAAAGCCGGCGATCTGGCCGAGGATTTCGAAATCCTCCGCGATCTGCTGGCGGATGTTGGGGCGCTGGACCTTGACGACGACGGCGCGGCCGTCGCGGAGGGCGGCGCGATGGACCTGGCCGAGCGAGGCGGCGGCCATGGGCTCGGGGTCGAAGCGGGAAAACGCCTTGGAGATCCGCACGCCCAGCTCGGCCATGACGATGGTCTCCACCTCCGCATACGGAAACGGCTTCACCGCGTCCTGGAGGCGCGCGAGGGCCTTGAGGTAGGGCTCGGGCAGGAGGTCGGGGCGGCCGGCTAGGACCTGGCCGAGCTTCACAAAGGTGGGGCCCATGGCCTCGAGGTCGTCGGCGAGCTGTTCCGGGGAGGCGGGGCCGGGGGCGACCGCCGGGGCGGGAGCGCCGGGGGACACGGTGCCGTCGGGGGCGGTGACGCCGGGGCCCTCGGTCGCGCGCGGCGCCGGGGGCGGGGCGGGCGCGATGGCGGGTTCGTCGAGGCCGAAGCCTTTTTCAGTGGTCATCTGGCGCGCGAGGTCGGAGCGGCCGTACTTCCAGAGGAGCGCGGCGATCTGGCGGTAGCGGGTGAGGTGCAGGGCCGGAGTCTTCATGGGTGGACGCCACGCGCCGGACGGAACGTGGCGGTGCGAAACTGGCGTGAGGGTAAGACACCCCGTTTGGGCGAAAGCTCCAATCGGACCGGGATTTTTGCACGGGTCGCGGTCGGCGGGAGGCAGCGGAACGGAGGGTGGCCCACGGAACACACGGAAGACACGGAGGGAAGACCCGGGCGATCCGGCGGAGAGGAACCCCGAAAGACACGAAAAACACGAAACGGGGGTAGGCAGGAGGATCGGCGAGAACGGAGCCACGGTCGGGCCAGTACGAGGGAACCGCGGGGCGGATTGCCTTTCCATTCGCCGGGGGCGCGTCGGTCCGTAGGATGGGGCCGCGCCTCCGCCCATGTTTACCGCCGCCAAAGACGCCCTCGCCAGCCGGACCGCCCAGTCCTGGGCCAACGGCCTGCTCGCCCGCTATGGCAAGGTGCAGGACCTGAAAATCGACTCGCGCGGCAAGCGCCTGGAGGTGACGTGCCTGCTGATCGGCGAGGCGTCGGCGATCACGATCAAGGCCGACCGCTACGAGATCGAGACGGAGGGGACGAAGAAATTTCTGCGGGTGTCGGGGTTTTCCTGCACGCGTCCGTGGCTGCAAAGCGTCCTGCAGGACCACGCGGAGCGGAAGCGGATCGAGCTGCCCGCGTGGGCGGCGGCGGTGCTGTGACGGCGGGCAGAGGGCGTTGGGTTGAAAACGGGCTTGGGCGTGGTGACGCGGGGTAGGCGGGAGTGTGGCGGGCCGAGGTGGCAGGGAACCGGGACGCGAAGGGGCTGACTGTTTTCCCATGAACCCACTCCTCCTGATTGTGATTTTGCTCCTGTTGTTCGGTGGCGGCGGTTTTTATGTGGGCGGTCCGGCGTACGGCGGCGGTGGCATCGGCCTGATCCTGTTGATCGTGCTGATCATCTATCTCATGGGCGGCCTGCGGTCGAAGCGTTGAGGCGTCGGTGGGCGCGATCGAGCCGGTGCCCCGGCCCCCGGGCGAGCCCCGGGACCGAGACGCAGGGCCTGCCCCGGGGGAAAGAAAACCCCCGCGGCTAGACTCCGCCCAGCGCGCGGTGCAGGCGCGCGAGGAGGCGCCGCGCATGCTTCCGGGCGAGTTCGTGCTCCCAGAGGCGGAGGACGCGCCAGCCGCGGGCGCGGAGGCGGCGGGTGACGAGCCGGTCGCGCGTGCGGTTGTCGGCGATTTTCTTCCGCCAGAACGCCGCGTGCTGTTTCGGCGCGGTGCCGTGGATGGGGCAGCCGTGCCAGAAACATCCGTCGACAAACACCGCGAGCTTTCGTGCGCGGAACACAAAGTCGGGATGCACGCGAAACGGCGGCAGGTTTCCGCGGGCGGTTTTCCACTGCAGCAGGACGCCCCGCCGCCAGCCCGTGATGCCCTCCGTGCGGAAGACCGCGACCAGCCGCGCCTCCGTGCTACGGTTGCCCCGCGACCGGATCGCCGCCATCACGGCGGAGCGCTTTCGCTTGGAGAAGATGTCGGACATCGGTTGAGGGGCAGAGTTGATTGGGCGAATCAGGCTGACGCGAGGGAATCGGTCACGCCAAGCCAACGCCCAGATTACACTTGAACCTTACACCTGCTATTAGCAGGGTAATGCCTGTTATTAACATGCATCTGCCTGCCAATGCCATGGCCTCCCGACCACGATGAACAAACTGGCTTTGCTCTTTCATTCGGCCGTGCGCGCCGAAGTCCTCCGACTCCTGTTTGGCGCCCGGCAGAAGGAGATGTATCGGGCCGAGATCATCGGCCACACCCCGTTTGCGCAGCGTTCCGTCGAGGAGGAACTGCAGAAGCTGGTCGACTTGGAACTGGTCACCACGGTCAAGGACGGCAACCGCCGCTACTATGCGGCCAACCGCGCCCATCCCCTGTACCCGGACCTGCACGCGATTGTGCTCAAGACCTCGGGTTTGAAGGACCTGCTGGCCGAGGCGCTGCCCCGGAAGAAGATCGCGTGGGCGTTTGTCTTCGGGTCGGTGGCCGCCGAGGGCGAACGCGCGGAGAGCGACGTGGACCTGATGATCGTGGGAGCGGCCACGCATCGCGAACTTGCCCCGGCCCTGCGTCTGGCCAGCGAGCGGATCGGGCGGGAAATCAACCCGCACTTCTTTGCGCCCGCCGAATTGACACGGCGGGTCGCGGCGCACGATCATTTCCTCCGAGACGTGATCGCCAAGCCCAAGCTTTTCATCCTCGGAGACGAACATGAGTTTACCGACCTGGTTGGCCGCCGGCTGGCTCCAACCGCATAAGACCAGTCCCGGCGAAATCCGTGACCTCTGGCAGATCGTCAGCCGCGATCTCGCGGATGCGGCGTCGGGCGGGATCTCGCACGACTGGCAATATGGGATCGCCTACAACGCCGCGCTGAAGCTCTGCACCATCCTGCTGTATGCGGAGGGCTACCGACCGGCCAAGGGCGCCATGGCGCACTCGCGCACGCTCAACGCGCTGCCGCACATCCTGGGTGCGCACCGCCAGAACGACGCGGACTACCTGGAGGGCTGCCGCCAAAAACGAAACACGGTGGAGTACGACTACGCTGGAGGCGCGTCGCAGGGCGATGCCGAGGAGTTGATCGCCTTTGGCCACGAACTGCGCGCGGAGGTGCTGACCTGGCTGCGCAAGAAGCATCCGGGACTTGCTCCGGAGTGAAGGGGATGCCCCCCGCGGTGAAGCCTCCGGGCCCCATGGGCCAGAGTGTTTCCAGACTTCGCATCCTCTTTCGATTCGCTACCGTATGCCGATGCCCCCGACTCCGAGAGTGAAGTGGACGCGCGACGAACTGCTGATCGCGCTCAATCTCTACCACAAGCTGACGTTTGGACAGATGCACGCGCGGCACCCGGCGATCGTCGCGGTGGCGGAGAAGCTTGGGCGCGGTGCGAACAGTCTCGCGATGAAGCTTTGCAATCTGGCCTCGCTCGATCCGGCCTTGAAGATGCGCGGGATCAAGGGGCTGTCGGGGGCGAGCGCACTCGACCGGTTGGTCTGGGGTGAATTTCACGCGAACCTGAGCGAGGCCGCGCCGGCGAGCGAGGAGGCGTTTCGCAAACTGTTCGAGGCGGTCGAATCCAGCGAGGTCGAGGTCACCCCGCGCGAGGGTGTGGTGGTGCGGAAGGCGCCTCCGCGCGGTCCGACCGAACTCACGGCAACCGTGAAGATTCGTCGCGGGCAGGACTATTTTCGGCAGGCGGTGCTCAACAACTTCGGCGGGTGCTGCGGGGTTACGGGGCTGGCCGTCCGCAAGCTGCTCGTCGCCTCGCATATCCTGCCTTGGGGAAGGCATGAGGAGCACCGGCTCAACGTCCGCAACGGGCTTTGTCTTTCGCGTCTGCACGATGCGGCGTTCGACGTGGGGCTCGTGACCTTCGACGGCGAGCTTCGATTGCGGCTGTCGTCCCGGTTAAAATCCGAGGTGAGCCAGCGGGCGGTGAAGGAGAACTTTTCCGCGTATGAAGGGCAGGCCTTGAATCTCGGAAAAGACGCCGTGCTCCCGGACGAGGCGTTTCTGGCCGTGCACCGCGAAGCGATCTTCAAGAAATAATCGCGCCGCCCGCTAGATTTCTTGCCGGCCAAACCGACGTCCGCCCTCGGTCTCGATCGTGCCGTCTGGCCAGACTTTGACGGGGAGGATGAAGTCGCCGGTCGTGCGGGCGTCGTCGAAGTCGCGTTCGCCGGCGATGAATTGGTCGAGGTGCACAATCAACATCTCGGCGATTTCGATCTGGGCCTCGCGTTCGGTCGCGTAGGTCACGATAAATCCCGCTTCGTCGCGCCACGTGGGCATCATGCCTTGGCAGAGGGTGTCTTCGAAAATGGCGAAGGCGGCGCGGATGGGCGGTTGGGTCGGAGACATCGTGAAGGGATGAAGGATGCGCGTGGCGTAGGGCGGATCGGAAAGCCGTACCTTCACTCTAACCAGAATGAGCAGCCACGACCACGGACTTTAAGTCTCATTTTCTTGCGATGCGCCCAGACCGATGGGCACAAAAAAGGCGGGGTCAGTGACCCCGCCTTGCACAGAATTATTTCAGGCCGCCTACGAACGGAGGGAGCGGCGGCGGAGGGTGAGGAGGCCGAGGGTGGCGAGGCCGAGCAGGGCGGCGGTCGGGGCGCTGTCGGGGGCGTTGACCGAGAGCGACCAGGCGGACGCGTTGACCGCCTCCGTCGGGGCGATGAGGGCGTCGGCCCCGGCGGGGAACGAGTACGCGGCGGCGATGTCGCCGAACTCGGGCACGCGCATCAGGAAGTACGAATCGTAGCCGTAGTCGCCCCCGACGTAGTCGCTGTTCACGAAGAGGACGTTGTTCAGCGCGCCGTCGAAGGAGATCACCGCGCCGTTGACGTAGTCGCTGCCGTCGAACGTGGCGGCGAAGAGGTTGCCGGTGACTGCGGTGCCGTTGATGGCGAGCTGCACGTGGGCGATGTCGGCGGCGTAGCTGCCATTTTGGACGCCGTCGAAGCGGCCGGTGACGAGCGTGCCGTCGCCGAAGGTGTAGGCGAAGTCGAAGGTGGCGGCGCGGGCCAGCGCGGTGAGCGCCAGCGTCGCGACGACGAGGAGGGAGTGACCGGGAAGTTTCATGGGGAGGAGCCGGGGTGGGTTTACAGGCCCGGGTCGTTGAGGAGGGCGCTGGCGTTGATCGTGAGGCGGTCGGAGCTGACCGTGCCGTTGAGGGTGCTGGTGCCGGTGAGGGTCACGAGGCCGTTGGGGGCGATCACGGTGGCGTGGACGGACGTGGGCGAGGCGGCGGTGCCGCTGACCGTCACGCCGCCGGTGGAGACCCGGAGGGTGAGCCATTCCGGATGCGCGGCCGAGCCGGTCTGGCCGAGGAGCGAGACGTTGTTGTCGACGGTCAGGACCACGGGGCCGACGACCTGGATCTGGGCGGTGCCGGCGAGGGCGTTGAGCGAGAGGCTCTGGAGGTTGTACACGGCGGGCTCGGTGGCGCCGGCGACGCCGAGGACGAAGCCGGTGGCGCCGTTGGCGCTGAAGGCGCCGTAGGTGCCGGGCGGGACGACGACGAGGCCGGCGGTGCCGTTGAGGGTGAGGTTGCGCAGCGTCGCGAAATCACCGGGGGTCTGGGTGTTGTTGGTGAGCGAGACGGAACGCGTGCCGACGGGGGCCGGGGGCGCGGCGACCGCGGGTAGGGCGACGGCGTCGGTGCGGCGCACGACGTGGCGGAGGACGGCGCTGCCGTTGAGCGTGACGGTGTGGGTCGCGGTCAGGTCGGAGCCGGTGCCGTCGAGGGTGCCGGCGTAGGTGGGCGTGCCGGTCTGGAGGACGGTGGGCAGACCGGGGATGAGCAGATCGCCGGAGACCCAGGCGGTGGTCGCGAAGCTGGTATTTTCCGGGAGGAGGACCTGGACGGAGCCGTCGAGACCGCCGTTGAGGGTCGGCGCGTGGCGGACGACGCCGGTGGTCGCGATGACGAGGGTGCCGCTGACGGTGCCGGAGTAGTTGGCATCGGCGACGGTGCCGACGACGGCGTAGGTGCCGGGGGCGGTGGGGGCGGTGGCGCTGCCGTTATACGTGAAGGTGACGGCGAGGCCGGACGGCGTGGTGACGGGGAGCGCTGAGCGAGGCGTGCCGTCGTAGGGCCGGGACTGGAGGCCGGACGGCGAGCCGAGGGTGACAGCGGCGACGGCTTTGGCGATGGTGAGGGTGAGCGGCGCGGTGCCGGTCCCCGCGAGGTTGGAGGCGCCGAGGGTGACGGTGAACGTGCCGGCGGTGTTGGGCGTGCCGGAGATCACGCCGGTGCCGGAGTCGAGGGTCAGGCCGGAGGGCAGGCCGAGGGCGCCGAAGGCGGTCGGGCCGTTGGTGGCAGCGATGGCGTAGGTGAAGGGCACGCCGTAGGTGCCGCCGGCGGTGGCCGGGCTCGCGATCGCGGGCGTGCCGACGATGGTGACGGTGAGGGCCGTGCCTGTGACCGTGAAGGTGGCGGCGTAACCGACGGGGAGGCCGGTGGCGGTGAAGTCGCCGGCGACGAAGCCCGTCGAGGCGAAGGTCGCGAGGGTGTAGATATTCCCCGCGGCGAAACCGCTGCCGGCGGCGAGCGCGACCGGGTAGGTGCCGGCGGTGCCCTTCGTGAGCGCGCCGGTGAGTACCAGACGATCGGATACGCCGGAGGCGCCGAGGTTGGCGCCGAGGGTGCCGCCGCCGTTCCACGTGAGGGAGGCGGCGGTGAGGGTGGCGGTGGCGGAGCCGCCGGGGGAGACGGTGGCGCCGGTGTCGAGGAGGACGGCGCGGCTGACGGTGCCGGCGCCGGCGAGGGTGGCGCCGGAGCCGATGGAGAACGCGCCGCCGGAGGCGACGGTGCCGTTGACCGCGAGGGTGCCGGCGAGGATCGCGACATCGCCGGTGAAGGTGTTGGTGCCGCCGAGGGTGACGGTGCCGGCGCCGGTCTTGGCGAAGCCGCCGGTGCCGGTGAGGGCGCCGGAGAGCGTGAAGTCGTTGGCGACGCCGGTGGCGCTGGCGCCGCGGAGGAAGACCGTGGCGGGCGTGCCAGCGAGGACGACCGGGTGCGAGGTGGACCACGCGGTGGTCGCGCCGAGGGTGCCGGCGGTGAGGGTGACGCTGGAGGCGAGGCCGGAGGCGCCGTTCTTGACGATGCCGCCGGGGCCAATGTTCAGCTCACCGCCACCCGCGACGGACACGGTGGAGGAGCCGGCGCTGGAGGTGGCGTCGAAGCCGAGGGTGAGGCGGGCGATGTTGCTGACGCCGCCGGTGATGTTGAACTTGGCGACGTTGTTGGTGTTGGCGTTGGAGCCGCCGGGGTTGTGCCCGAGGATCAGGCCGCCGGTGGCGGAGCTGTCGGTGACGTTGAACTCGCCGGCGGAGATGCCGATGACGCCGCCGCGGGTGGAGGTCTTCTGGAAGCCGACGTTGAGCGCGCCGGTGACGGTCATGCGGCCGCCGGAGATCGTCATCGCGCCCCAGGAGTCGACGGTGCCGAGGCCCATGGTGGCGAAGGTGGTGTCGCCGCCGCTGATGAGGACGCCGGCGGCGATGGCCTGCGACTCGGAATCGCCGCTGCGGGGGAAGGAGATGTCGTTGGCGGTGACGGTGCCGCCGGTGACCTTGAAGAAGCTGTTGCGGGTGTTGGACGGGATGATCTTTTGGAAATTCGCGGTGCCGGCGCTGACGATGATGCCCGTGCCGGTGCCGGAGGTCCATGAGACGTTGCCCGTGGTGTTGAACGTGCCGCCGGCGATGCGGAGCTGCTGGGAGGTCGCGATGGTGACGGAGGACGGGGCGTAGGAGCCGCCGGGCCCGACCTGCACGATGCCCTTGGTGATGGTGAGCGGGCCGGTGATGGTGGCGGGCTTGGTGATCTGGAGCGTGCCGACGCCGGTCTTGGTGAAGCCGGAGGTGCCGGCGAGGACGACGTCGAGGTTGGCGGGGAAATCGGCCGCGGCCGGGACGTCCACCGTGTCGCCCGTGGTGACGAGGGCGTCCACCTGGAGGTTGGGCGAGGTGCCGGCGAGGGTAAGGACGTTGGCGGCGGAGCCGTTGTCGCTCAGCGTCCAGCTCGCCTGCGAGGAGAAGTCGATGTCGCCGAAGACGACTCGGCCGAGGGTGCGCGGGGAGTCGAGCTGCACGGTCTGGTCGCTGCCGAGGTTGCGCGAGCTGAAGTCGGCGGTGGCGCCGGTGCCGGAGGCGATGACGCCGTTTTCCCAGTTGGCGGAGTTGCTCCAGAGCTGGCCGTCCTCGTCGGAGATCCAGACGCCGCTGCCGGGGAGACGGATGGTGTAGGTCTGGCCGGAGGTGTAGCCGCCAGAGATGGCGTTGGCGGCGAGGTCGGCGATGCCGGTGGCGGAGGACTTCAGGTCGAGGCGCACGGTGCCGTCGCCCGCGGCGCCGGTGACGGTGACCTCATAGACGGTGCTGCTGACGGCGGAGAAGCCGGTGATCGCGCCAGTCACGCCGGACGCGAGGGTGAGCGAGAAATCGGTCTGATCGACGCCGGTGACGGGCTCGGCGAAGGTGACGCGATAAACGAGCGTGCTGGCGGTGGTGGCGGCGGTCGTGGGAGTGAGCCGGCGGATGGAGGAGATGACCGGGCGCGTCGTGTCGATGGTGACGACGTAGTTGGGCGAGGCGGGGCTGGCGTTGCCGCCGGTGGCGGCGGTCGCGGTGAAGGTGTAGCTGCCCGCGGTGAGCGTGGTGCCGTAGACGAAGGACCAGGTGCCGCCGGCGGTGGCGGTGGTGGTGCCGATGACGCCGGTGCCGACGCGGGTGAGGGTGCTGGTGGCGTTGGCGACGCTCGTGCCGTTGAAGGTGAGGGTCGTGTCGTTGGTGAGCTGGTCGCCGACGGTGCCGCTGTCGGTGGTGATGCCGGCGAAGGCGGGGGCGGCGATGCCGGTGTTGATCACGTAGTCGGCGGACGAGGCGCCGGGATTGCCGGCGAGGTCGGTGGCGGCCGCAGTGAAAGTGTAAACCCCTCCCGGGAGGGAGGAGCCGCCGGGATAGGCGGCGGTCCAGTTGCCGAGGGCATCGGTGGTGGCGGAGGCGACGACGCCGGTGCCGGTGAGGGAGACAGTGACGAGGCTGCCCGGCTCGCTGGTGCCGTTGATGGCGAACGACGGGGTGGTGACGATGCTCGTGATCACCGGCGTGGCGGCGGCGACGGTGTCGACCTTGACGACAAAGGCGCGCGAGGGCGGCGAGGTGAGGCCGCTGGGCAGTGCGACGGTGGCCAGAAAGGCGTAGTAGCGGTCCGGCAGCGGCGTGGCGGAATAGTCGAAGGTCCACTGGCCCGAGCCATCGGCGACGGCGGTGCCGATCACGCCGGTGTCGACGCGGGAGAGGGTCACGGTCAGGCCGGGGGCGGCGGTGCCGCGGAAGACGAGCGTACCCACGGACGTGATACCGTCGGTGGCGGAGGAGCCGGTGTCGCTCACGAGGCTGTCGATGGTGGCGGCGGGGACGCCGCCGCGGGCGATGGCGTTGAGGTAGTTTTCGAGGTTGGTGTAGCCGTCGCCGTTAAGGTCGCCGTTGTTGTCGGCGACGAGGGGGTTGGTGCCGGCGGCCTCCTCCCACCAGTCGGGCATGCCGTCGCCGTCGGTGTCCTTGGCGGCGAGTCCGCCGAGCACGGTGCCGACGCCGCCGATCTCGCTCTCGTTGGAGATGTGCGCGCCGACGGTGCCGAGGGAGGCGAGCTCATTCAGCATGTAGGTGTCGGCGTGGTCGCGGAAGAGGGAGGCGCCGGCGTTGGCGAGGATGTGTGTGAGGGCCTGCTGGGCGGTGAGGACCGTGGCGGGCGCCGGGTAGTTAAACGCGGTCGGGACGAGGGTGAGCGTGGAGAAGCTGGAGTCGGTGACGGGGGTGCCATCGAGGACGCCGTTGACGTTGAGGTCCTTGAAATTGCCGGAGTGGAAGAGATTGTAATTGGCGTTGCCGGTCTTGAACGGGCCCTCGCTGCCGGTCGTCGGGCCGGAGATGAAGTAGTTGCCGATCATGTTGGCGTAGGAGAGGCCGGCGGAGTCGCCCGCGGGGATGTAGCCGCCGCCGCTGCCCCAGTTGTAGACGACGTTGTTCTGATAGTCGTTTACGCCCTTGATTTTCGGGTTGCGCATGTAGTTGTCGATATAGAGGCAGCGGAAGATCGAGACGCCGCCGCTGGTCTGGATGAGGCCGCCGGCGGAGTGGATGAGGAGGCCCTGGCCGATGATGCTGTCCTGGAGGGTGACGTTGCTCGGCGTGCCGCTGAGGGAGAACGTCTCGTCGCGGCCCCACGAGGCCGAGATGTGGTCGAACATCATGAGGTTGCCCGAGGCGGCGCCGACGGCATCGGTGCCGGAGTCGCCGTTGATGCCCTCGCGGAAGCGCATGTAGCGCACGAGGGAGTTGTTGGCGTCGGAGAAGGAGAGGCGGTCACCGTAGATGGTGATGCCCTGACCGGGGGCGGTCTGGCCGGCGATGGTGATGTTGGATTTCACCACGATGGGGCTCGAGACGACGATGATGCCGCCGACATCGAAGACGACGGTGCGGCCGGACACGCTGACGGCGTCGCGGAAGGAGCCGGTGCCGCTGTCGTTGAGATTGGTGACGTGATAGACGGTGCCGCCACGACCGCCGCTGGCGTTGGCCCCGAAGCCTTCGGCGCCGGGGAAGGCGGGCAGCGCGGCGAGGCGCGCGGCCAGCAGAAACACGAAGGCGAAAAAGCTGGCGAGCCGGAGGGTGGCGGGCCGCGGAGTCAGGGAGCGGAGGGCAGGGGAGTTCATGGCGGTAGGGAGAGGGTGGGGGCGGAAACGAGGCGCGGGTTGCGCGAGCGAAAGAGTCGTGTGCGCGACGCGGGGGGCCGACGGCAGGCGCCGCCAGCCGGGCGAACGCGCCCGCAGCGGGGAGGGTGGAGGGGAACAGGGTTTAGGGTGTGAGGGGTCGCGGGCTTCGCCGGGGGCGGGCACGCGGGCAGGGAGAGCCACCGTGTTTTCGGCGCCTCCGCCGGACAATACGTACGGATGCCTGACAGTACGGGTGCAGGAGAATTGCGTAGACGCAGCGCGCCGGTGCGCGATCGAGGCGCGCGAGGACTGGACGGGAGTGTCAGCGAGGAGGCAGTCGGCGGCGTGCGCCGAGGGGCAGACTCAGTGTTCGCCGGAGAGCTTTCTTGGGCCGACGCCGGCCTTGATCGTGCGGGTGACACGCTCGAAGACCGGGGCGGTGGCGTCGCGGATATCGAAGTCCTTTTCGGCGGTGAGCGTGATATCGCGCAGCGTGATGTTGGTGATCGGGCTGTCGGGGATCCCGTGGATGACACCGGCGCGGCGGCTGCCCTCGATGGTGATGTTATCGATAAGGATATTGCGGATCGCGGGGATCTTGGTCGGGTCGCCCTTGAAGTCGGGGCGGTTGTTGTCGACGTAGTCGAGTTGGAGGGTGATGGCCTCGGCGACGTTCTTCATCGTGATGTCGGTGTAGCGGATGTTTTCGACGAGGCCGCCGGCGCCGCGCATGGACTTGATGCGGATGCCGTTGTCCGTGCCCTCGAAGGTGCAGCGGCGGACGAGCATGTTGTGGACGCCGACGGTGGTTTCGGAGCCGATGGAGATGCCGTGGCCGTGGCGGATGGTGTTGTCCTCGATCAAAATGTCGGTGCCGCCGGACTTGATCACGATGTCGTCGTCGCCGGTGTCGATGTCGCAATGGTGGATCCACGCGCGGGTGACCGGGCCGGGGTCGATGGCGTCGGTGTTGGGGCCGCTGCCGTCCCAGGGGGGCGCGGACCTTGACGCGTTCGATGGTGAGGTCGGTGATGTTCTTCGGGACGAGGTGGAACATCGAGGAGTTGGTGAGCGTGATCTCCGAGACGAGGAGGCGCTCGCAGCCGTTGATGACGACGAGGTGGGGGCGGCGGTAGACGACGCGGCCGGGCGAGGTCTTGGCGACGTTGCGGGCGGCGCGCTCGGACCAGGCCCACCAGTGGGCGCCGCTGCCGTCGATGGTGCCGGGCCCGGTGAGGGCGACATCGTGGAGCTTGCTGCCGGTGATGAGCGGGTCGGGCACGCGGTAGACGGCGTTGGCCTCCGCCTGGGTCTTGAACTGGGCGGGGTTGGGCAGGCCGAGGGCCTCGAAAGTGTCGGGGGCCTGGATGACGGCGCCGGCGGAAAGATGGAGGTCGAGGCTGGAGCAGAGCGCGAACGGCGCGGTGCGGAAGGTGCCGGCGGGCACGACGAGGCGGCCGCCGCCGGCCTCTTTCACGGCCGCGACGGCTTTTTGGAAGGCCGCGGTGTTCATCGTGCGGCCGTCGCCGACGGCGCCGAAATCGGCGAGGTTGAACGTGCGGTCCGGGATGCGCGGGAGGGCGGGCTTGACGTTGGCCGCGGAGGAGACGTCGACGGGGGCGGCGTGGAGCGGGGACAGCGGGGGGGTGATGCCAAGCGCGAGAAAAAGGGCGGCGAGGAGAACCGGGGCGGCGGGGCGGTCGGGGAGAAGGTGCATGGGGGGGGTGAGCGGTTGATGGCGGGACGTGGCGCAGGGGAAAAAGGTGCGGACACGTGACCGCGGGAAGTGCGGCGGCGGGTTGCGGGCGGGGGAGAGGGTGCTAGCGTGGGCGCATCATGGCACGGCTGAATATGATCCGACGGATGATCTTTGACGGACGCGGGCGACCGCCGGAACCCGCGGCGCGTCCGCAGCCGGAGACCTGGCCGGATGACGCGATCACGGGGAGCTGCCTCTGGCACTCGACGGTGCTGATGAATTTCCACGGCGTGCGCGTGCTGACGGACCCGGTGTTTTCGCAGCGGGTGGGGCCGGGGATCTCGCCGCTGGTGCTGGGGCCGAAGCGGTATGTGCAGCCCGCGCTGCGGCCGCCGGACTTTGCAGCGCCGGACGTGATCGTGCTGAGCCACGCGCATTTCGACCACTTCGACGGGGCGAGCCTGCGGGCGTTTGCGCGCGACACGCCGATCGTGACGGCGCGCGACACGGGGGACCTGCTGCGGTGCCGGCGGTTTCGGAATATTCATGAACTGGACTGGGGGCAGTCGGTCACGATCCAGACGCGCGGCGGGGAACTGACGGTGACGGCGATCGAGGTCGCGCACTGGGGGGCGCGGATGATGCGCGACGACCACCGCGGCTACAACGGCTACGTGCTGGAGCGCGCGGGGGCGTCGGTGTGTTTCGCCGGCGACACGGCGTACACGCCGGCGTTTGCGAAGCTGAAGGACGGGCGGCGCCCGCTGGACCTGATGCTGATGCCCATTGGCGCGTACGATCCCTGGATCCACGCGCACTGCAGCCCCGAGCAGGCGGTGGCGATGGCGAACGCCGCGGGCGCGCGGTACTTCGTGCCGATCCACCACGAGACGTTCAAACTCAGCGCCGAGCCGATGACGGAGCCGGCGCAGCGGTTGCGCGCGGCGCTGGCGGCGGAGCCCGAGCGGCTGCTGGCGGTGAGCGTGGGGGAGACGTTTCGGGTGCCGGCGCGAGCGAAGCCCTAACCTCCAAACGCCAAGCTCCAAGGTCCAAGCACCAAGCTCCAACAAAACCTTGGTGACGGAGGAAGTTGAACCACAGAGACACGGAGGCGCGGAGTTCGGACACATCGGGCACGGAAACGGGAGTGACACGGGCGGCATGGAGTTTGCAGGGTG
>JAPLTR010000393.1 GCA_026398065.1 Verrucomicrobiota bacterium
TGACCGGACTCACACTCTTGGACCACCTACGATAAGAGACTGGGCGGGTTGTTGGTTGCTCCCGAGGGAGTGGGTGAGGTTGGGAACGATGGCAAGCTTCCGACGGAGGGAAGGCCCGGCTTGGCGGGCCTGACCGGAGTCGGGAGCTTGGCGCAAAAGTTCCGCGCGATAATCCGCGGGCGTGCGATAGTGGATCGAGCTGTGCGGCCGGCTCGTGTTGTAGTCGTCGCGGAAAGTCCGCGCGACGCACTGCGCGTCGAGCACGCTGGCGAGCAGTTCGCGGTTGAGGCATTCGTCCCTAAATTTTCCGTTGAACGATTCGTTCACGCCATTTTGCCACGGACTGGCTGGCTCGATGAAGCGGGTCGCGATGCCGGCGGTTTTCAGCCACGCTTGGAGGAACTTGGCAATAAACTCGCTGCCGTTGTCGCAGCGCAGATGGCCTGGTGCCCCATGCAGGGCGACCGCCGCCTGCAGGGCCGCCACGACTTCGCGGCTGCCCATCCGGCGGCTCGCCACGATGTCGAGGTTGTAGTGGCTGTATTCATCCAGGAGCGTCAGAAACTTCACGGTCGTGCCGTGCTGCGTGGTGTCGAAGACCACGTCGACGCACCAGACGTCGTTGACGCCGTCGGATTTGATCTTCGCCCCGGGCCGCGGTGGCGTCTTCGGCCGCACGGCCGGACCGGTGATCTGGAGGCCCGCGCCCCGCCGCACGCGCTGCACGGTGCGCAGCGCGCACTGCAGCCCCTGGCGGGGCAGCATCGCATGCACCCGCCGGTAGCCATACCGCGGGTGCGCCTGCGACAGCTGCAGGATGGCCTGCTCCAGTTGCACCGCTCGTGGCGTGGGCGGCAACGGCGTGTAGTGCCACGTCGAGCGTCCGAGCCCGAGGTAACGACAGGCCTGGCGGCCCGTGCAGCGCTTCGCACTCACCACGCTCGTGGCCGCCCGGCGTTTCTGCGCCGGGCTTACCATTTTTTTCCGTTCACCTCTTTGAGCACCTGGATATGCAGCGCCTGATCGGCGACGAGTCGCTTCAGCCGCGCGTTCTCGTCGCGCAGCCCCCGCAGTTGCTGCAGTTCGCTCAACTCCATCGCGCCATACTGGCTCTTCCACCGATGGAAGGTCGCCACGCTGATGTTCGTTTCCCGGCAGACGGTCGCCACCGTCTCGCCACTCTCCGTCCGCCGCAGGATCGCTACGATCTGCTCCGGCGTGTGTCGTTTTCCTTTTCCTTTGGGCATCTGGGTCTTTCTTGGATGCCCAGTCTCTTATTGGCGATGGCTCAGTTCGCGTGCGTCAGGTCAAACCGTAACTTGCACATCGGGGAATCTGGCGGAAATAGCAGGCAGGCCAACTAGCCCCTCGACTAACTTTTCAACCGACAATGGGGATAACGAACCGACCACTGGAACCAGCGATTCGAAAAAAAGGCGATGGACGCTAGGAACGAAAAGATAGTTGAATGCCTTTGAGTTAGGCTTAAGGTGCGCGGGTAGAATAACCTGGTTTTTTATGGTCTGCGCATCTGCGAATTCCGCCGTTTCCGCATTGAACCAAGGGGCACCCTTATTGATCTCAATGTACCTATAAATTGTGCCACGAATCGGTGCGGAATGCTCATTCTTATCTAGTGAGATGGCATTGCCGACAATGAGGTGAATGTCCCCATGGACGGAGACGGGTTGCTTTGCGTTGAAGATTGCCCGCCAAAGCGACGTGTAGCGTTCCGGCGAGTGCGGCGGTGGAAGTGCTAAATTTATCGCGCTAACTGTAAGCTGACGGAGTTTGCTCATTTTTGGAGTTGGGGTGGAGAGCGTAGTTTCCGGGACTATTTTTAGCTTGCAAGCGTCAAGGGCAGCAGAGGGCTGCCGAACGGGATCAGGTTTTGGGGCTTGGGGTTGGTCCGGGTGGTGACCTCAACCTAGCTCCGTTCGTCGGCCTCGCGCGCCTGGCTCCTCTTCATTGGGCAAGGCAAACTGGATAGGGTTCTGCTCCTACAATTTCTCCAGGTCGGGCAACTCCCGGAGGGCCACTTCCGGAATGTTCGGCAGATCTTGTAGCGCCGGATCCGGGTCGATCCAGCGGGCAAACTGCGATTCTGTCCAGCTCAGGAAATCGGTCTCGCCCGCCTGCTCGAACAGGTGCTGCACCAAACGATCGGCGATCTCACATCCCCACGCCAGGGCTTCCTCGGGGGTGTCGGCGCGGATGTAAACCCCGGCCGAACATTCGTCATCCCAGCCATGGGCCAGATTTCCCTTCGCTTGCGCGGGGGTGCAGTAGCCGAAGCGGAAGAAATAGCGGTTCATGCCGGGTCCGGTTCTGTCCGCAGGATCTTCGCCAGCGCCTTCCCCTTGGCGAGTTCGTCGACCAGTTTGTCGAGGTAGCGGATTTCGCGCATCGTCGGGTCTGCGACGTCCTCCACGCGGACGCCGCAGACCACGCCTTTGATCAGGGCCCGCGCGGGATTCGGCCGGGGCGCGTCGCGGAAGAACGTCGCAAAATCCGTCTCCCGCTTCAACTGGGCCTCGAACTGCCGCTGACTATAGCCGGTCAGCCAGCAGATCACGGCATCGACCTCGGATTTCGTCCGCCCCTTTTTCTCCGCCTTGGCGACATAGAGGGGATAGACCTTCGCGAAGCTCGTGGTGAAGATGCGATGGGGCGTCGTCATGGCGGGGAGAAAAAAGGGCCGGGAAACCGGGCGCAACGTCAACCGGTCGCCGGTTTAATCCGATTGTCGTGGTCACTTCCGGTTGGGGGGCATCGCACACCGCATGGCCGAAGGTGACACGCGCGG
>JAPLTR010000868.1 GCA_026398065.1 Verrucomicrobiota bacterium
GGCGGCGGCCGCGCTCGCCAGACGCGCGCGACCGAGCTGGGCCCGCGCCGCACCCGTCTGGTCGGCCCAATGCCGCGACAGCGCGGAGAGGGCGGCGACGTCGGCAGCGCGGCGCTGGAGCACGACCGCCTGATAGACCACCAGGCCCGCGGCCGCCGTACACACCGCGATGACCGCGGCCTTTTGGAATCCGCCGAGCGCGAGCCCGCGCGCCGCCGCCCCCGCCAGCGCGGGCGGCAGGGTCTGCGCGGCGGTCGCGGCGATGCTGAGGTTCAGCCCGATCGGCGCCGGCTGCACCGCCAGGCTCGCCAGGTCGGCGGCCAGCGCCGCGCTGGCGGTGACGATGCCGCGTTTCGTAAAATAGGCCCGCAGGCGGTCCAGGGCGCGCGACACCCGCTTTTGCGCGGCGTCGTCCGAACAGTTCAACCGGCGGCTGATCTCGGCCAGGCTGTGGCGGTCGAAAAATCGCGCCAGCAGCGCCTCGCGGTCGGGCGCACTCAGGGACGCGATGGCCTCGTCGAGGAGCGGTTCGATGTCCCGCCAGGGGGAAGGTGACTCCTTCATGACGGCAACCTCCATCGCCGCCTGTTCGCGCCGGACGCGGGAGGCCTCGCGGCGCAGGAGATCGATCGCGGTGCGGCGGGTCGCGACAAACAGCCACGCGGGCAGGGAGCTGTCGGCCCGAAGCTTCGGGGCCTGCGCCGCCAGGTCGAGAAACACGGTCTGGGCCACATCGTGCGCCAGGTCCGGGGAGCGCACCTGCCGGCGGGCCGCCGTATAGACCAGCGGCAGGTGGCGCGTGACGAGCTCGGCGAACGCGTCGTGCGAGCCGTGCACCACATACTGGCGGAGCAATTCGGGGTCATTCATGTGCTTTTACCCTCCTATCGCATCGCCGGACCAAAATCCGCCAAAACTTCCCCGGGCAACGCCACGCCTTCCCTGATCTCGCACCCGCGACCGCGGCCGAAACCGGTGGCCGCCCGGACGGCCTTTGGAAAAATCTCAGTCCTTCTTGATCTCGAGCACCTCGACCTCGAAGACGAGCGACGCGTTGCGCGGGATCTTCGGGGGCTGGCCACGCGTGCCGTAGGCGAGTTCGCCCGGGATGATGATGGTGCGCTTCTCGCCCACCTTCATCAGGACGAACACCTGGTCCCAGCCCTGGATCACCTGTTCCCGGCCCACCCGGAACGTGAAGGCCTTGTCCTTCTCCGTGGCCTGGTCGAAGACTGTACCGTTGAGCAGCTTGCCCACGTAGAGCACGGCGACCTTGTCTCCGGCCTTCACCTGCTCGCCGGTGCCCGGCTGCTGGATGACGTAGCGGATGCCGGTGTTGGTCTTCTTCGCGTCAGGCCAGGTCTTTTCGATGAACGCGAGGTCCTCGGGCGAGAATTTTTCGCGCTGGGCATAGACCGACAGCGGGGCCGCCGCGGCGAGCAGTCCGAAACAAAAGAGGAGCTTAACCAGGGATTTCACGGAAAACACGGATAAGGCTTTTGCATCCGTCCCAACCGTGGTCAAAGAATTTCTCCATGAGCCGCCCCCTCGTCGTGATCCTGTGCCCCAAGGAATTTCGCTTCACCGACACCACCGCGTCGGTCGAAACGCCCTTTCTCGCGGAGGTCGCCGAGCTGAAAACCGTGTGGCTCGACTTCAACGCCCCCCTCCCTGACGAGGTGTTCGCCGCCACCGCCATCATCCTCTGGCACGGCCCCCGGGTGGACGCCCCGGTGGTCGCCCGCCTGAAAAATTGCCGCGTGATCATCCGCAACGGCGTGGGCTTCGACACGGTGGACATCGCCGCCGCCGCCTCGGCGGGCATCCCCGTGTGCAATGTCCCCGACTACGGCACCGAGGAGGTGGCCGACCACGCCATCGCGCTCACGCTCGCCCTCTACCGCCAGCTCTTCCCGCTGGACGCCGAGGCCAAGCGCCTCGGGTGGAAGATCGAGACCGCCGCCAAGATGCGCCGCCTGAGCACGCAGACCTTCGGAGTCCTCGGCCTCGGCCGCATCGGCACCGCCGCGGCCCTGCGCGCCAAGGCCCTCGGCTTCCGCACGATTTTTTATGACCCCTACGTGCCGAGCGGCACGCACAAGGCCATCGGCGTCGAGCGCGTGAACACCCTCGAGGAGCTGATGCGCCGCTCCGACACGGTCTCGGTCCACTGCCCGCTCACCGACGAGACGCGGGGGATCATCGGCGCGAAGGAAATCGCCCTGATGAAACCCGGCTCCTACCTCGTGAACACCGCGCGCGGCGACATCGTGCAGAAGGCGCCGGTCTTCGCCGCGCTGCGCAGCGGCCACCTCGCCGGCGCCGGTCTCGACGTCGTGGAGGCCGAGCCGCTCCGCACGCCCGAGGAGGCCGCGACGCCCAACCTGATCGTCACCTGCCACGCCGCCTTCTGCTCGCCCGAAGGCATGGTCGAAATGCGCAGCACGTCCGCGAAGATCGCCCGCGCCGCCGTGCTGGGCGAGCCGGTGTGGAACCGGGTGAACTGAGCCCGGGCGAGCCGCATCGTTCCCACCCGCTCTCCGGCAAAACGACCGCTCATGCAGTGGCACATCGAAGCCGAGGGGCAGACGCACGAGGTGCGGGACGCTGCGCAGTTGGAAACCTGGCTGCAGGCCGCCGCGGCCAAGCCCATCGCCGACCTGTTTCTGGAGCGCGTGCGCTTACGTCGCCGGCCGGGCTGGGAGAAATTCATCTACCGGATCCTCGGTCTCACGCTGCCGGAAAATGAATCGAAGGGCAGCCTCGGGGTGTCGCTGGCGCCGGCGCACGCCATGGCTGTCTTCACCCAGTCCGATGACCACGACGGCGAGATTGCCGTCATGCCGGGAGCGGTCAGCCCAAGCCAGAAGGTCGCGGAGTTTACCACCGGGGCCGGGGAGAAATTCACCGAGCCGGCCGCCAACAGCATCCCCCGCGACCTGGCCCTGGCCGCCCTGCGGGAATTTTACCGGACGGGAAACCGGCCGGAATGTGTCGCGTGGAAAAAAGTATCCGAGCGCAAGCGCGGGCGGTAGGGCGCGTGTTTCCTAACGCGCCGCCCATGACGTATTGATTATCTTGGTACAAATTTCCGATGAGTGGGTTTTCGGCAGCCGCTCGGGTTGGCGCGCGGTGGGGCGTCCGCATGAAAATCGAGGCGGCGACGGGACGAAGGGGAGGTTGAGGCTGTAGGGCGTCTGTCTCGCGGACGCCGTTTGGGGTCTTCGAACGAAGGCGTCCGCAAGACGGACGCCCTA
>JAPLTR010000242.1 GCA_026398065.1 Verrucomicrobiota bacterium
GAGCCGGCGGAGCCGGACCTCGCACGCGGCGAGGTGCCCGGGCTGGCGCGACACGACCGCGATGGCGACGGTGCGCGAGGTGTTGGTGAGGGTGTTGAGGGCGGGCAGCAGCGCCGCCACGAGCTGGGCGGTGTCGGTCGAGGCGAGGAGCGGCTCCAGCGCGGTGTGGAGCGAGCCCACGCGGGTGGCGAGGCGGGCCGCGGCGAAGTTGAGGGCGTCGAGGCGTTCGCGGAGCGGGCCGGGCCGGGCGGCGGCGAAGGTGGCGTAGGCCTTGTCGAGGGTCGTGCGGAGGTTGGCCTCGCACTCGTGGATGCGCTGTTCGCGGCGCGCGGTGTCGCCGGACTCGGCGGGCATCAGCGCCTCAAAGAGGTCGGCGACCCCGAGCCAGCTGTCGGAGACGGTGCGGCGGAGCGGATGCTGCGGGCGGAAGGGCCAGTTAGCGACCTGGAGAAACACGCCCCAGAGCCCGCCGAGCAAAGCGGCGAGACTGTGGTCGGCCACCGTCGCGTGGCGGGGCGAGCCCAGCGCGATCAGGAAGACGAGGGTCGAGGAGATCGCGAGCGACATGCCGTAGTCGCTGCTCAGGTGCCGCCAGAGCCCGCCGCAGAACGCGATGAAGGCGGTGGCGACGAGCGCGGCGGCGAGGTGGCCGGAGACGGCGGTGCCCAGGGCGGCGGCACCGACGAACACGGCGGTCATGGCGACGAGCAGGCCCAGGCGCAGGCGGTAGTCGCCGCGGACGTCCACCATCGCGATGTTCTGCCCGGCGATGGCGACGAAGGAGACCTCGATCGGCAGCCAGTCGGCCGCCGCGAGCAGGAGCGGCACCATGTAGGCGACCGTCGCGCGCATCCCGCGCCCCAGGTCGGGCTGGAGCGATTCCTGTTCGGCGAAGCGGCGAAGTTTGCGCCAGAGGGACGGAGCGTTCACGGCGAGAGCGGCAGTGTGGGGCACCACGGCCCTACGTCACGCGTTTTGCGACCGGCGGTCCCATGCAAGCTCCGGTAGGTGCCGAGAGCGAAGAAACGCAATTTTCATTTGTTAAGTGAAATTAGGGTCGGAGTGAAGTGACGTGACGAAGGCGAATCTATGAGAGGAGCCCGGGAACCAATTTCACTTAATAAGTGAAAAATGGGTTTGGGCATGACGGTGCGGCAGGGCGGGGCGCGGTGGGGCGGGGTCAGACGTAGATGCCGCCGCCTACGAGGCGGTCGCCGTCGTAGAGGGCGAGGATCTGGCCGCTGGCGAGGCCGCGCTGGGGCTCGGTGAACGTGACCAGCGCGGTGTCGCCGCCCTCGGGGATGAACTCGCAGGCGACGCGCGGGTCGCGGTAGCGGACGCGGGCCTCCAGGCGGCGGGGGGCGGTGAGGGGCGGGGTGTTCCACTGGAGGGAATGCACGGACCTCGCGCTGGAAGAGACCGGGGGCGTCGGGGTTGTCGAAGGCGACGAGGAGGGCGCGGTCGGACGACCGCTTGCCGACGACGACGTAGGCCTGGTGGTCGGTGTTGGAGGGCACGCCGATGCCCTTGCGCTGGCCGAGCGTGTAGAAATGGAGGCCGCGGTGGCGGCCGACCTCGCGACCGTCCTGCGCGCGGACGATGGGGCCCGGGGCGTCGGGCACGTAGGCGCGGAGAAAATCCTGCATCTTCACCTCACCGATAAAACAGATGCCCTGGCTGTCCTTCTTGTCGGCGGTCGAGAGGCCCGCCTCGCGGGCGAGGGCGCGGAGCTCGGGCTTGGGCAGGTGGCCGATGGGGAAGCGGGCGTCGGCGAGCTGCGCCTGCGAGAGGAGGGCGAGGAAATAGGACTGGTCCTTGTTCTTGTCCGCGCCCTCGAGGAGGGAAAACGTGCCGTCGGGATTTTCGCCGCGCCGGGCGTAGTGGCCGGTGGCGACGGCGGAGAAGCCGTGGTCGCGGGCCCACAGCCGGAACACGCCGAACTTGATCTCGCGGTTGCACATGATGTCGGGGTTGGGCGTGAGGCCGCGGGCGTACCCATCGAGCAGATACGCGACGACGCGCTCGCGGTAGTCGCGCATGAGGTTGACCACGCGGAACTCGATCCCGAGCCGGTCGCAGACGGCGCGGGCATCCTCGATGTCCTGCTGCCAGGGGCAGTGGCCGACGACGTTGTCCTCGTTGATCCAGTTCTTCATGTACGCGCCCACGAGGTCGTGGCCCTGCTGCTTCAGCAGGAGGGCGGCGACGGAGCTGTCGACGCCGCCGGACATGGCGACGAGGATTTTTTCTTGGGCGGGCTTTGCTGGGCCCACGGAAGACACGGAAGACACGGAAGGATCAGGAGGAATGACGAAGGACGAAACAGTGAACCACGAAACACACGAAAGACACGAAAAGGATCAAGCTTGAGTCCGGTTTCTTCGGCGAGAGGAGATGGGTCGCGGATAGAGGGAAAGAAGGCATGGTCCAGCTGCGCCGGACCGCGAGTGGTCAGATGGATCGCCGCGTCGCCGTGCAGGCCACGGCTCCTCGCAATGACAAACAGGGGTCCGGGCGACTCGTGCGAATGAGCCCTCGCGCACGTTCATCTCCCGCTCCCACCAAGCCGGCTTGGTTTGCCATCTCGCGATGACAAACGCGGTGTGCAAGTTACCGAACGGCGGACTGGAGCTTAGCCTTCGTGTCGGGAGGCAGCGGCGCGGTGGCGAGCCAGGCGCGGGCGGCGGTGGCGTCGTGGAGCAGCCAATACGAAAAGGCGCCGGTGAGTGCGTCGGGGCGGACGGTGTCGGCGGGCTGGGCGGCGGCCCACTGTACGGCGGCGGCGGGTTCGCGGCGGGCCCACTCGTTGGCGAGGTGGGTGAGGGCGTCGACCCGGGTGGAGCCGGCGGGGAGGGCCTGGGCGAAGGCGAGGGCGCCGGGGGGATTGGTCGCGGTGAGGAGACCGGTGAAATGCACGGCGGCATCATGCTGGAGGCGGTCGGGCGGGAGGGCGTTGACGTAGTTGGCGGCGGCGGCGGGATCGCGGCGGGACCATTCGGTGAGAATGTTTTGGAGGGCGAGGCGCTGGTCATTGCCCGCGGGGAGGGTGCGGAACCAGGTCAGGGCGGGCGGGGTGTCGGCGAGCGCGAGGGCGCGGGCGACGGTGATGGCGGCGAGATTCTGGGTCTCGCCGGGCGGGAGCAGGGCGACGAGGGAGCCGGCGCCCGCGGGGTCGGTTTCGGCGAGCTTTTGCAGCGAGGCGAGGACGACGCGCTGGAGGGCGGGGTTGGTGAGGTTCTTCTGGGCGAGCTCGATCGCCTGGAGGGGATCGGTGGTCGCGAGAAAGGCGAGGGAGGTCTCGAGGGCGGGAGCGCGGTAGGCGGGATCGGCGAGGGCTTTCGCCCACGCGAGGGCGGCGGGCGAATCAGTACGTGACCAGGTGTCAGCGAGGGCGCGCAGGGCTTTCTCACGGCCGAGGCCGGGTGGAACCTGTGCGAGACGCTGGACGGCGTCGGCCGCATCGGTGCGCGCGAGGCGTTCGAACAGGACGCTGTAGATGGAGCTTTCGTCGCGGCCGGTGGCGAGTTCGCGGGCGAGGATGAGGGCGCGGTTCAGGTCGGTGCGGCTGATGGCATCGAGGACCATCATGAGGGCGGAGGTGCGGGCGATGCCCGGGGCCATGGTGCGGACATAGGCCAGGGCGGCCTCGGGATCGCGTTGGACGAGCAGGCTGAATTCGCGGCCGAACTCACGGACGCGGTCGGCCTGATT
>JAPLTR010000220.1 GCA_026398065.1 Verrucomicrobiota bacterium
ATGCGGCGTGAGCACGCGCGGCCCTTTTCCTACGCTCACGATCTCCGGCTGCAAGGCATCGGCGTCGAGCACAAGCGGCACGGTTGCCGTCGCCGCGATATCGCGCACGAGCTCGAGGGTCTCCGGCTCACGCCCGATTCCCGGTCCGATCATGAGCGCCCGCGCGCGCTCCATCCGTTCCGTCAGCAAATGCTGTCCCTCCAAGGCGAGTCCGCCCGTCGGCGTCTCCGGCCAGCCCACCCACATCGCCTCCGGCGCCCGCGCCGCAAAGGACGCGACGAGCGATTCCGGCACAAACGCGGTCACCAGCCCCGCCCCGCTGCGCAGCGCCGACAGCACCGACATCAACACCGCGCCCGGATAACTGCGCGAGCCTCCCAGCACATACACATGCCCGTACGTGCGCTTGTCGGAATACGGCGAGCGCAGCGCCGCGAGCGGCGCGAGCACCGCGGACGTCAGCACACGACTTTCTCCCGGCTCATCGCCCTGGAAGAAACCGAGATCGAGATACCGCACCCGGCCGGCCCGGGGCGCCCACTCCTCCAGCACCGGCGTTTTCACGATGCCGGTCGCATAGGTGAAATCCGCGTTGAACAACCCGGCGCTCGGCAGATCCACCGCCGCGCGGAACCGGATCGGCAGCGCGTTCACCCGCTCGATCAACGCCGCCACCCGCGGCTCCGCCGGCGGGCGAAATTGAAAGCCGAAGATCCCGTCGAGGCAGAGCGCATAGCCCCCGCGCGGCTCGCCCAAGGTGACGACCCGGTCGCGCGCGCCGTGCACCAGCTCCCGACAAGCCCGCGCCGCAAGCGGTCGCAGGGTCCGCTCGCCGAACACAAAAACTACCTCCGCCGTCGCCGCCGGCAGGTGTTCCAACAGCGCCTGCGCCGCGATCAGCGCGTCGCCGCCGTTGTGACCTTTGCCGACGAGCACCAGAATCCGTCCGTCCGCCAGCATTCCGCCGATCTCCCCACCGTCGCGGATCGCCGCGGCGGCGAGCGCCCGCCCGGCCCGTTGCATCGCCGGCCACTCCTTCGTTTCGTCCCCGCCGAAGTGCCTTTTTTCAAACGCGCCGGCCTCCCGGCACGACAAAATGGGATGGCTCGCCTGGATCATGGCGATGTTTTCGGCGGAGGCTCCGCCGCCGGCTTTTCCATCGCCGGCACCGTGGCATCGATTTTCGGCGGCGTCGGCGGGGCCATCCGCGGCGCCACCAACGGCTCGTTCGCGCTCTTCTGGCGGCCCTGCTCCAGCCAGGCGTTGTAGTGCGCCTCGCTCTCGGTGAACTGCAACGGCGCGTTGCTCGGCAACGGCGTGCCCGACCGGATCACGCGGCGGGTGAGTTTCGGGATACTGCGGAAATACAGCGTCTCGCCCACCCGGCGGACTTCATAAAATTCCGAATACGCGCCGGATTCCGACCGCCACATCGCGACCTCGGTCAGGTTGTTTTCCCAGACCGCGTTTTCCTTCCAGTCGGCGAAGACCGCCTCGATCGTCGTGAGCGGCGACGGCGGCACCCGCACCGCCTTCGGCCATTCCGTCAGGGTGGCCGGGGCGGGCGCCGCCGGCTTCGTCGTGTCGCGCTGATACGCCCACATGAACGCCGCCCCCAGCAGGAAGCCCAGCATCAGCCACGAGGGCGTCTTCGACATCTTCGACGGCGACAGCGGGTGGGTTTTCTCGGGCTCGTCGTCTTCCATGGCATCAGTCTGGCAAACTCCTACGCCCGCACAAGCGCCGCGACGGCCATCGCGTAATTATCCGTGTGCGAGAGCGTGAGCATCACGTGGGTCGCCCCGACCTGCGCCAGCAGGGCCTGCCCCTGGGCATCGAGGCGGACCAGCGGCTCGTGCCGCGCGCCGTGATAGACCGATGCCGACTTCCACCCGAACTCCTTGCCGATGCCGGTCGTGAAACATTTCGACACCGCCTCCTTCGCCGCGAAGCGCGCCGCGATGTGCTTGTGGGGAAACTTCATCGACGCGCAGTACGCCTTCTCCTCCTCGGTCAGGATGCGGTCCATGAAGCGGTCGCCGTGGCGCTCCATCACCCCGCGGATGCGTTCGATCTCGATGAGGTCGGCCCCGAGGCTGATCAGCACACCGCCGGGAGGCAGCGAAATCGCAGGCACGGCGCTCATGCATTCATCCGCGCCTTCATCTCCCGCACCGCCTCGTCGACCCCGGTGAACAGGGCGCGGCTCACGATGCTGTGGCCGATGTTGAGCTCGTGGAGATGCGGCAGGGTGCGGACCTCGGCGATGTTCACGTAGTTGATGCCATGGCCCGCGTTCACCGTGAGACCGACGTCCTTCGCGCGGACGCAGCCCAGGCGGAGCCGCTGAAACTCCTTCGCCCGCTGCGGCGTGTAATAGGCGTTGGCGTAGGCCCCCGTGTGCAGTTCGACAAACGGCGCACCGAGCTTTGCGCTCAGCTCGATCTGCGGCTCGTCCGGGTCGATGAAGAGGCTCACGAGGATGCCCGCGGCCGCGAGCGCCTCGACGCATGCGCGCACCCGTTCGCGGTGGCCCACGACATCGAGGCCACCCTCGGTGGTGATCTCCTGCCGGCTCTCCGGCACGACACAGACGAAGTCCGGCTTCAGCTTGAGCGCGAACTCCGTCATCGCCGGCGTGCAGGCCATCTCGAGGTTCAGCCGCGTGGCGATGCTCTCGCGCAGCCGCCACACGTCGCGCTCCTGGATGTGCCGGCGGTCCTCGCGCAGGTGCACGGTGATGCCGTCGGCCCCCGCCCGCTCCGACGCGATGGCAAACGCCACCGGATCGGGCTCCACCGCCCCGCCCACCGTCGCCGCGGCCTCGCGGTAACGGGCCTGACGGACAGTGGCACAGTGGTCGATATTGACGCCGAGGAGGATCATGGGAGCGCGATCCTTGGCAGAAACGGCCCGGCGCGGAAATCAGGAAAATGCGCCAGGCCGATAATTCTGCTTTCGCGACCGCGGGGTTCCACCTTCACTCCGGGGGTGACTCCCGCTTCCCCGAAAAAAGAGAACATGCTGCTCAACCTCGTCTGCAACATCGCGGTGCCGACGGTGGTGCTCATGAAGTTCAGTTCGAACAAGTGGCTCGGGCCGCTCTGGGGCCTCGTCGTCGCGCTCGCCTTTCCCGTCGCCTACGGCGTCTGGGACTTCGCCACGCGGAAGAAGATGAACTTCATCTCCGTGCTCGGCTTCGTCAGCGTGCTGCTCTCCGGCGGACTCGGGCTGATGAAGGCCGACGGGTTCTGGTTCGCCGTCAAGGACGCCGCGGTGCCGTCCATCATCGGCATCGGCGTCCTCGTCTCGCTCCGCACCAAGACGCCCCTCGTCAACCAGCTCTTCTACAACGACCAGATCGTCGATGTGCCGCGGGTCGACGCCGCGCTCGACGCCCGCGGCGAACGGCCGGCCTTCAACCGCCTCATGCGCAACGCCAGCATCTGGCTCGCCCTCGCCTTCCTCGTGAGCGCCGTCCTGAACTTCGGCCTCGCCCGCTACGTCCTGAAAAGCCCGCCCGCCACCCCCGAGTTCAACGAGGAGCTCGGCCGCATGCACATCCTCGTCTGGCCCGTGATCGTCATCCCGAGCATGGTCGTGATGATGACCGTGTTCTGGAAGCTCATCTCCGGCCTGACGCGCCTCACCGGGCTGACCACGGACGAGATCTTCAAGACCGAAAAGAAATAGGGCGGGTGTTCAACCCGCCCTCGTTTCATCGCCCGTTGGCCCTTGCCCCGCGCGCCGGCTGCTCGCCGACGGTCGCTCAGGGCCGCTGCGCCATCGGGACGTAGTCGCGCTTCGTCTGGCCGACGTAGATCTGCCGCGGACGGTAGATGCGGCCCTTGGGATTCGAGGCGACCTCGTGCCAGTTGGCGATGTAGCCCGGGGCGCGCCCGATCGCGAACATCGTCGTGAACATGTTCATCGGGATGCCCACCGCGCGCATGATGATGCCGGAGTAGAAATCGACGTTCGGGTACAGTTTCCGCGAGACGAAGTAGTCGTCCTTCAGCGCGGCCTGCTCGAGGTTCTTCGCGATCGCCAGCAGCGGATCGTTGATGCCGAGGCGCGTGAGCACGGTGTCGCACGCTTCGCCGATGATCTTCGCCCGGGGGTCGAAGTTCCGGTACACCGCGTGGCCGAAGCCCATCAGGCGGTTGCTCTTCGCGCCCGATTTCGCCGCGGCGATGAACCGCGAGCCGTCGTCGCCCTCGTCGTGGATCGACTGGAGCATCTGCATCACGGCGACATTGGCGCCGCCGTGCAACGGACCCGCGAGCGCGCAGATGCCGGCGGAGATCGAGGTGAAGAGGTTCGACGCGCTCGAGCCCACCATGCGCACCGTCGAGGTGGAGCAGTTCTGCTCGTGGTCGGCGTGGAGGAGCAGCACGAGGTTCAGGGCCTTCGCGACCTCGGGCACCGGGACGTGGTCCTGGTACGGCTCCGAGAACATCATGTGCAGGAAGTTTTCGCAGAACGGCAGCTCCTGCTTCGGGAACATGAAGGGCAGGCCCTTCTGGTACCGGTAGATCATCGCGACGATCGACCGGATCTTCGAGATCGCGATGGCCGCGGCCAGGTCGAAGCCCTTGAGGTCCTTCTCAAAATTGTTCGTCGCGAGATGCGGGTAGTACGCGGGCAGCGCCGCGACCATCGCGGAGAGCATCGCCATCGGGGAGGCGTTCGTCGGGAAACCCTCCAGGATCTTCTG
>JAPLTR010000205.1 GCA_026398065.1 Verrucomicrobiota bacterium
TTGCCCGGTGTGCTCCGTCGGTTCCGAGGTCAGCACCTGTGAGGTCAATCTCAGCGCCAAGATCCGCGAGATCATGGGTCGCAAACGCCGCTACTATGAGTCGGCGATCCGCGACGCCGTGGCCGAGGGATTGATCGACCCTTGTGATCCGACCCAGAAGGCACTCGCGCTTGTCGGCCTGATTGAGGGCTTGGTCTCCCAGTCCCGCATCATGAACGACCCGGAGGTCCTGCGGGAGCTCCCGGCGATGGCCCTCGGGCTCCTCCGAGTGAAGACGCCCGCCGCGCCCGTTCCGTCCGGTAGTTCTTCCTGACCCGCCTCCCGTCTTTTGCCTCTGCGCACGCTTCTTCGTGCGCTCTTTTTTCGCCCTGAAACATAGCTAACTAGTCAACTATCACGATTTTTCCGACCTTCCTTCAACTCACTTTCCGTATGAACTCGAACTCACTCAAGACCACTGCCGCCACTCGTTTCGCGGTTTCCCGCGCGCAGTTTTCGCCGGTCACCCACCGCACTCCCGCCGCTTCTTCAGCCCGGCTTTTCGCTCCTTCCGTCCGACTGCTCACGAAGTCGAATTTGCGCGCGGTGCCGGCGTCGCTGGCTTCCACCGAGTCGCGCACGTTCCCGAACCTCTGGTCTTCCGGCGAACTCGACCGCCTCCAGCCCGAGGTCACGCGCTATCACGATTGATCGGATCCGCGCCGCCCGAGCCACTTTCACCACCACACCACCACGAATGTCCTCCCTTGTCATGACTCCGACCGCCACCACCGCCCTCGCTTCCGTCACCCGCTTCGCCGCCCGCCTCACTCTGGCGGCTGCGCTCATCGCCGCCGCTGTGCTCTACACCCATGCCGCTGAGACACCCGCGGCCCCGCCCGCGCCCAAGGTCACCGTCGCCGCCGTCGAGCAGAAGCTCCTCGCCGACTACGAGGAGATCACGGGCCGCGTCGACGCCACCGAGACCGTCGAGCTTCGCGCCCGCGTCTCCGGCCACCTCGACGCCGTCAACTTCCAGGCGGGCCAGCTCGTCCAGAAGGGCGACGTCCTCTTCACCATCGATCCGCGCTGGTACCAGGCGCAGTTCGACCTCGCGAGCGCCCGCGCCTCCGTCGCCCTTAGCGAGGCGAAGCGCGCCGACGAACTCCTCGCCGGCGCCGCCATCTCGAATGAGGAGGCGGAGGCCCGCCGCGCCCGCGCCGCCGAGGCGCGCGCCGCGCTCGCCACCGCGCAGCTCGATCTCGAGTACACCCAGGTGCGCGCCCCCATCGCCGGCCGCGTCGGCCGCGCCCTCATCACCGCGGGCAACCTCGTCGCCGGCTCGCCGGGTAACGCCACCCTCCTCACCACCATCGTCTCCACCGGCGACGCCTTCGTCTACGCCGATATCGACGAAGGGACCTACCTCAAGTTCAGCCGGCTCGCCCGCGAGAACCGCCTCGCCGCCGCCGGCGCCCGGGTGCCCGTCGAGCTCCAGCTCGCCGACGAGACCGGGTATCCCCGCCACGGATACATCGAGTCCACCGACAACCGCGTCAACCCGTCCACCGGTTCGCTGACCCTCCGCATGGTCTTCCCGAATGCCGACCAGGCGCTCGTCCCCGGCCTCTACGCCCGGGTCCGTGTGCCGATCGGGGCCCCGCAGCCCACGCTCCTCGTCAGCGAGCGCGCCATCGGCACCGACCAGAGCCAGAAGTTCGTCCTCTCCGTCGCCTCGGACCGCACCGCCACCTACCGCACCGTGAAGCTCGGCGGCACCGTCGAGGGCAAGCGCATCGTCCGCTCCGGCCTCTCGGCGGGTGACCAGGTGATCGTCAACGGTCTCCAGCGCGTCCGTCCCGGCATGACCGTCCAGCCCGAGGTCGCCGTCGCCGCGACGCCGCTCGTCCCACCCGCCGGCACCGCCGTCGCCGCCCGGTAATCCTTACCCCCGCCACCCGCCTGTTCCGGCCGTTTCTCCGCGGCCCCCAGCCACTGCTTTGCCTGCTTCCTCCCTTTTCCGTCCATGAACTTCTCCGATTTCTTCATCAAGCGCCCGATCTTCGCCGGCGTTCTGTCGATCGTCATCTTCCTCGTCGGCGCGATCTCGCTCACGCGCCTGCCGATCAGCGAGTATCCCGAGGTCGTCCCGCCGACCGTCATCGTCCGCGCGGTCTATCCCGGTGCGAATCCCAAGACCATCTCCGAGACGGTCGCCGCCCCGCTCGAGCAGGCCATTAACGGCGTCGAGGACTCGCTCTACATGTTCTCCCAGGCGACGAGCGACGGCGTGATGACGCTCACGATCACGTTCAAGCTCGGCACCAATCTCGATAACGCCCAGGTGCAGGTCCAGAACCGCGTCGCCCAGGCCGAGAACAAGCTCCCCGAGGAGGTCCGCCGGCTCGGCGTCACGACCACCAAGGCCTCGCCCGACCTCCTGATGGTCGTGCACCTCTTCTCGCCGGACAACCGCTACGACGATATCTACGTGCGCAACTACGCCACGCTTCAGGTGCGCGATGTGCTCGCCCGCGTGCAGGGCGTCGGCCAGGTCCGCGTCTTCGGCTCCGGCGACTATGCGATGCGTGTCTGGCTCGACCCCAACAAGGTCGCCGCCAAGGGCCTCACCGCCTCCGAGGTCGTCGCAGCCATCCGCGAACAGAACGTCCAGGTCGCCGCCGGCGGCGTCGGCCAGCAGCCCACCTCGCGCCCGGTCGACACCGAGCTGCTCATCAACACCAAGGGCCGCCTCGGCTCCGAGGAGGAGTTCGGCGCCATCATCATCAAGCGCGGCCCGCAGGGCGAGCGCGTGCAGCTCCGTGACGTCGCCCGCATCGAGCTCGGTGCCTCCGAGTACGCCCTCCGCTCCCTCCTCAACAACAAGCCCGCGGTCGCCCTCCCCATCGCGCAGCTCCCCGGCTCCAACGCCATCGCCACCTCCGACGCGATCCGTGCGACGATGAAGGACCTCAAGAAGAATTTCCCCGACGGACTCGAGTACAACATCGTCTATGACCCGACGATCTTCGTCCGCGACTCCATCAAGGCCGTCGTCCACACCCTCCTCGAGGCCATCGTCCTCGTCGTCATCGTCGTGATCCTGTTCCTCCAGACGTGGCGCGCCTCGATCATCCCGCTCGCCGCGGTGCCCGTCTCGCTCATCGGCACCTTCGCCGCGATGCACGCCCTGGGCTTCTCGATCAACGCCCTCTCGCTCTTCGGCCTCGTGCTCGCCATCGGCATCGTCGTGGACGACGCGATCGTCGTTGTCGAAAACGTCGAGCGCAACATCGCCCTCGGCAAGACGCCCTTCGAGGCCACCAAGCAGGCCATGCGCGAGGTCACCGGCCCCATCGTCGCCACCGCGCTCGTGCTGTCAGCCGTGTTCATCCCGACCGCGTTCATCAGCGGCCTCACCGGCCAGTTCTACAAGCAGTTCGCGATCACCATCGCCATCTCGACGATCATTTCCGCGTTCAACTCCCTCACGCTCTCGCCCGCGCTCAGCGCGCTGCTCCTGAAGGGCCACCACGAGCCGAAAGACCGCCTGACCCGCGGCATGGACTTCGCCTTCGGCTGGTTCTTCCGCCCCTTCAACCGCTTCTTCGAATGGGCCTCGCAGAAGTACTCCAACGGCGTCTCCCGCCTCCTCCGCCTCTCCGTCATCGCCCTCGTGCTCTACGTCGGCCTCCTCGGCACGACCGCGCTGCTCTTCAACAAGATTCCCTCCGGCTTCGTGCCCACGCAGGACAAGCAGTACCTCGTCGCCTTCGCGCAGCTCCCCGCCGCCGCCTCGCTGGAGCGCTCCGACGCTGTGATCCGCCGCATGTCCGACATCGCGCTGAAGCACCCCGGCGTCGCCAACGCCATCGAGTTCCCCGGCCTCTCGATCAACGGCTTCACCAACTCGCCCAACAGCGGCATCCTCTTCGTCGCGCTGAAGCCCTTCGAGGAGCGCACGACCAAGGAGCTCGCCGGCCCGGCCATCGCCCAGCAGCTCCAGGCCGAGTTCGCCAAGATCCAGGACGCATTCATCGCCATCTTCCCGCCGCCCCCCGTGCAGGGTCTCGGCACCATCGGCGGCTTCAAGCTCTACGTCGAGGACCGCGGCGACAACGGCCTCGACGCCCTCTACGGCGCCACCCAGGGCCTGATCGGCAAGGCCTCGCAGACCCCCGGCCTCACCGGCCTGTTCTCCAGCTTCACGATCAACACGCCCCAGCTCGACGCCGACGTGGACCGCGCCAAGGCGAAGTCCATGGGCGTCCCGCTCCAAAACGTCTTCGAGACGATGCAGATCAACCTCGGCTCGCTCTACGTGAATGACTTCAACCGCTTCGGCCGCACCTACCAGGTCGTCGCCCAGGCCGACGCGCCGTTCCGCGCTCACGCCGACGACATCCTGCGCCTCAAGACCCGCAACAGCGCCGGCGAACTCGTCCCGCTCGGCGCCCTCGTGAAGGTCAACGAGACCTACGGCCCCGACCGCGTGATGCGCTACAACGGCTATCCCGCCGCCGAGATCAACGGTGCCGCCGCGCCCGGCTACAGCTCCGGCCAGGCCGAGGCCATCATCGAGAAGCTCGCCGCCGAAAACCTGCCGAAGGGCATGGTCCTCGACTGGACCGAGCTCACCTTCCAGAAGATCATCGCGGGCAACACCGGCGTCTATGTCTTCCCGCTGAGCATCCTCCTCGTGTTCCTCGTGCTCGCCGCGCAGTACGAGAGCTTCCGCCTCCCGTTCGCCGTCATCCTGATCGTGCCGATGGCGCTCTTCTCCGCGATGCTCGGCCTCTGGCTGACGCAGGGGGAGAACAACGTCTTCACGCAGATCGGCCTGCTCGTGTTGATCGGCCTCGCCGCGAAGAATGCGATCCTGATCGTCGAGTTCGCCGTCAAGCGCCACGAGGAGGGCGCGAGCATCACCGAGGCCGCCCTCGACGCCGCGCGCCTCCGCCTCCGGCCGATCCTGATGACCTCGATCGCCTTCATCGCCGGCGTGTTCCCGCTCGTCGTGAGCACCGGCGCCGGTTCCGAGATGCGCCGCGCGATGGGCGTCGCCGTCTTCGCCGGCATGATCGGCGTCACGATCTTCGGCCTCTTCCTCACGCCGGTTTTCTACGTCGTCCTGGAAAAACTCGGCCTCCGCAAGCCCGCCCCTGTCGCGCTCCCCGCCATCACGCCCGAGCACGCGTAAGCCGACGACCACCACGCGTCCACCCATGAAACAATCCGCTCTGTTCCTCTCCGTTTCCGCCACCGCCTTCGCCGCGCTGCCGGCCGTCGGCCCCGACTATTCCCGTCCGTCCGCCGAGGCCCCGTCCGCCTACCGCGAAGCCGATCTCGGCTCGTGGAAAACCGCCGCGCCGGCCGACACCACCCTCCGCGGCGAATGGTGGAAACTCTTCGG
>JAPLTR010000050.1 GCA_026398065.1 Verrucomicrobiota bacterium
GCCCTCGATGAGGATCGAGGAGATGTTGCTGCGGCGCGACACGCGGCGCATGTGAGACGTGTAGGGGATAATGACGACATCGTCTTGGTCGGAGCCGAACAGGCTGAAGCCCTTGACATCGAGGACACCGAGGACGCGGAAGGGCAGGTTGCGGATGCGGATGGTCTGGCCGACGGGATCTTCGTTGGGGAAGAGCTGATCGGCCACGGTCTTGCCGATGACGGCGACTTTCGCGAGGGACTTCACGTCCGAGTCGGTAAACATGGACCCGGAGACGATGCGCCAGTTCTTGATGCTGGGGTAGTCGGGCGACTCACCCTTGATGGACGTGTTCCAGTTGAGGCCGTTGGCGAGAATCTGGTTACGGTCATTGACCTCGGGGCTGACACCCTCGATGTCGGCGACCTCGGCGGCGATGGCCTCGGCGTCCTCGGTGGTCAACGTGGCGGAACTGCCAAAACCACCTCTCATGCCGCCCGCGCTGAAGCTGCCGGGGTAAACGGTGATGATGTTCTGGCCGAGGGCCGCGACCTGGGCCTCGACGCGGGCCTTGGCCCCGTTGCCCATGCTGACCGTCGTGATGACGGCCCCGATGCCGATGATGATGCCGAGCGCGGTGAGGATCGACCGCATGGTATTGCGGCGGAGGGCGCGGAGGGCGACAAGGAAGGTGGTGGTGAAGCGCATGGTGGGGCGGGGATCAGGCGGCAGGGGAGCCGGCGGCGAGGAGCTTGGCGGCGGTTTCGGCCTCCTTGAGCTTGGCGAGTTCGCGCTCGGCGATGCTGCGGTCCTTCACAGCTTCATCGCGCACGACGAGACCGTCGCGCAGGATGAGGTTACGTTTGCAGTAGTGGGCGATGTCGAGCTCGTGCGTCACCATGACGATGGTGATGCCCTGTTCGTTGAGTTTCTGGAAAACCCCCATGACCTCGATGGAGGTCTTGGAGTCGAGGTTGCCGGTGGGCTCGTCGGCGAGGAGCACCTGCGGCTCGTTCACCAGACCGCGGGCGATGGCCACGCGCTGCTGCTGACCGCCCGAGAGCTGGTTGGGCATGTGGTCGGAGCGCTTGGACAGACCCACAATATCGAGGCAGTACATCGCGCGTTCGCGGATTTCGCTGCTGGAGAGCTTGCGGTGGCGACCGTAGAGCATGGGCAGCTCCACGTTCTCGAGGGCGGTGGTGCGGGCGAGGAGGTTGAAGCCCTGGAAAACAAAGCCGAGCTTCTGGTTGCGGATGTCGGCGAGCTCGTTCTTGCCGAGGCCGGAGACGTCGATGCCGTCGAGTTTGTAGGTGCCGCGGGTGGGGCGGTCGAGGCAGCCGAGCAGATTCATCAGCGTCGACTTGCCCGAGCCGCTGGCACCCATGAGGGCGACGAACTCGCCCTTGTGAATGTCGAGAGAGACGCCGCGCACGGCGTGTACGGGAACCTCGCCGGACTCGTAGATTTTGTGGATGTCCTGGATTTGGACGACAGGGGCCATGAAAGAAGGGGAGACTAGGGGATGCGGGACAGGTGGGGCGGGTGGCAGATCAACCGCCACGGCGCATGCCGCCACCGCCGCCACCGCCGAACGGATTGCCGGCGCCGCCAGGAGCCTGCAGCACGGGTGCCGGGGCACCCGGCATGACGACGGAGGTAATCAAAACGTCGCCCTCGACGAGGCCGTCAAGGACCTCCGTCGTGAAGCCGTTGGAAATGCCGAGGCGGGCTTTGACGGGTTCGATCTTCTTGGCGTCGCCATCGCCGACGAGTTTGTAGAGGGTGCGTTCGACGACCGTGTTGTTGAAGCCGCTGGAGCTTCCGCCGCCACCACCACCGCCGCCTCCGCCCCCGCCACCACCGCCGCGTTTGCCCTTGCCGCCGGGCATCGACATGCGGGCGGCCCCCAAGTCGGGATCGAGCGTCTTTTCGACTGCAAGGGCCTTCGCCTTTTCAATCCGTCGGCGGCCTTGCCGCCGGGAGCCGCGGCTCCCACGGGGGCCTTCGGCACGAGGGCCTGAGGAAGGCGGACGCGAAGGGCGCTGTTTTGCACCGCGAGCACGCCGTTTTTCTGCGCGACAACGATGGAGACGTTGGCCGTCATGCCGGGCTTGAGTTTCAAGTCCTGGTTGTTGACGTCGATGATGGTCGCGTAGGACACGACGCTCTGATTGGTCGAGGCGGCGTTGCGCACCTGACGGACGGAGCCGGCAAAGGTGCGGTTGGGGAAGGCGTCAACGGTGAACTTGACTTCCTGGCCCTCGGAAATGGAACCGATGTCGGCCTCGGCGACGGCGGCATTGATCTGCATCTTGGTGAGGTCGTTCACGAGGGTGAACAGGACGGGGGCGTTAAGGCTGGCGGCGACCGTGCGGCCCTTGTCGGTCTTGCGGTCGAGGACCATGCCGTCCATGGGCGCGGTGATGACGCAGCGGGCGAGGTCGAGCTTGGCGTTTTCCACCGCGGCGGTGCGCGTCAGCATCGTGGAGTCGGACTGGGCGAGCTGGGCTTCGGCGGTGTCGACCTCGGACTGGGAGACGAGCTTCTTTCCGAAAAGATCGCGGGTGCGCTCGGCATTGATGCGTGTGAGTGCATTGCTGGCCTTGGCGGACGCGAGATCGGCCTCGGCCTGGAGGAGTTTCTGCTGATAGGTCGCTGGGTCGATGCGGGCGAGCACATCACCGGCCTTCACCTGAGAGTTAAAATCCACCTTCACCTCAAGAACCAAGCCAGAGATCTGCGAGCTGACGTCGACGGTGACAACGGGCTGAAGATCGCCCGTGGCGGTGATCGACTGGACGATGTCGGCGCGGCTGACCTTGGTGGTCTGGAACTCGGGGGCTTTTTCCGTTTTGGCGTTAAAGTAATACCACGCACCGCCGCCGCCGCCGGCGACAACAAGGGCGAGGAAAATTAAACCACCGTAACTTTTCGATTTGGCCATGAGGGTAAGGGAAAACGTTGAAGGGGAAGGAGGGAGGGTTGGTTGAAACTGGGGGGCGCGCAACGAAACTTTCGGGTGGGGCGGGCCGACGGTTTCTGGCAGCGTGCGGTTCGGATAGACGCGGCGATTTTTGAAAGGTGACGGAAATATTTCCGGCGGTCCGCAATCCAATCGCAACGGGAGGTAAAAAGGGGATTGCCAGCGTCATAGTGCGCGCCTTGCCTCCGCCATCCTGCGCCCGTGCGCGGCATTTTTCCCATGCTTCATTTTTTCGTGCGGAAAGGGCCTCGGCCCTCTCGTGCCGGCCGCAGGCTGGCACTTCTTGTCCGGAGCCATTGGCTGCTCGTGGCCGCGTCGGTGAGCGTCAGGGGACAGGTCCCCACTGCGCCGATCGAGGGACTGCGCGACGCGAGCCCACGGGTGCACGCGATCATGGGTGGCCGGATTGTAACCGCGCCGGGAGCGGTGATCGAGCGCGGCACGGTGGTCGTGCGGGACGGGGTGATCACGGCGGTCGGTCCGGAAGCCGAGGTCAAGGTGCCGGGCGACGCCCGGGTTTGGGTGGCGGAGGGCAAGACCGTTTACGCCGGCTTTCTAGAGCCGATGGCGGAGGTTTTACTGCCCGCCGCGCTGAAGGCGGTGTCGCCTGCGGCGGATGGCGAAGGCGCGCGAGGGGCGCGGACGACACCCGGACTGGCGGAGACGCTGGCGCCGGCGGCGGCGGCGCGATCCTGGAACGCCCGTGTGACCCCCGAGCGCGATGTCGCAAAGGTGCTGGTCGCCGACGACAAGGGCGTGAGCGGGCTGCGGGATTTGGGCTTTACGGAGGCGGCCGTGGTGCCGGGCCGGGGGATATTTCGAGGCGAGAGCGCCTTGGTCAGCCTGAGCGGACGGGCGCCGAACGCCTCGTTGGTGCGCGCGCACCTGGCGCAGCACATGGCGTTTGAACAGGGCGGGGGGCGGGAGGCCGGATATCCGAGCTCACTGATGGGCAGCATCGCCCTCGTGCGGCAAACCTGGCTGGACGCCCAGTGGTTTCGCACGGCGCACGAGGCCTACGCGAAGCTGCCGGCCGGCGGCAGGGCGGAGCGGCCCGAAGCCAATGCTTCGTTGGAGGCGCTGGCCTCGGCCGCCGCGGGGGTGCAACCGGTGGTGATGGAGGCGCAGGACGAACTCGATTTGCTGCGCGCGCAGAAGGTCGCGGCCGAGTTTAAGCTGAAACTCATCGTGCGGGGGCGCGGCACGGAATATCGCGTGGCCGCGGCGCTCGCCGCCGCCCGGACGCCGGTGATTGTGCCGCTGAATTTTCCGACGGTACCGGAGGTCGAGACACCGGAAAAGGCGGTCGATGTGCCGCTCTCGACCCTGCAACATTGGGAACTGGCGCCCTCCAATGCCGCCAAGCTCACGGCGGCCGGGGTCAAGGTGGCCATTACCGCGGCGGGTCTCCGCCAGCCCGAGGGGCAGTTTTGGCCGGCCGTGCGGCTCGCGATCAAGCGCGGGCTGGCTCCGGCCGACGCGCTCGCTGCGGTCACCACCGCGCCGGCGGCCATGCTTGGCGTCGACGACCTTACCGGGACGCTGGCGGTGGGCAAACTCGGCCACCTAGTCGTCGCGACGGGCGAGCTTTTTGCGGCCGACAGCACGGCGGAGATCACCGACGTATGGGTGGACGGGGATCATTTCGAGACCGAGGCGGCCCACAAGGTGGACGTGAAGGGCACCTGGAAAATCACCTGGAGCGGCGTCCCCGCCAGCACGCCGGACGAACTCAAGATCGAAGCGCGCAGCGGCGGCGGGCGGCCCCGCGTGAGGCTGGGAGAGAAGGACCTCACGCTGACGCAGGTGCGCAACCA
>JAPLTR010000001.1 GCA_026398065.1 Verrucomicrobiota bacterium
CGCCGGAGCGACTATGGCGCTTCGTAAATTTCAAGCAACCCGGTCGTCCCGACGCTTGCACTGTCGGGCTGCATGATCGCCGTGTAAAGCCCCGGGGACAGGCGCGTCACCAAGGCGGAGTCTTTGCTGCCGAAACTCAACGGAAACGCCCCGGCAACCCGCGTCAGCGCGGTGACCTGGTCGTTGCCGCCCTCCTGGGACCAGTTGTCGCTTCCGGCCAACGCGCGGCCCCGGTTGTCGAACACCGAAAGGTTGGGATCGGCGACGGTGCTTGGAAGACCGAAGTTCACGAGCCCGGGCCCGATGCCGCGGAGCAGCATGCGGCCATGACTCCCCGTCGATCCCCTGATAGCGAAACCGACGAACAGCTGCTCCTCGCCGCGACCGATGATCGCGCGGGTGGAAAGATTCACCAACCGGCCATTGCTGGGTGTGAGGTCGTAGATTTCCAGCAGGACGACTCCGACTGTGCTGTTCGGCGGCGAATCCGTATCCGGTGTGAGCGATACGGTGTAGGCGCCCGGCGCGAGGTCGATGAGCAACGCAGTGTCGCCGGTGCCGTTGCTCCACACCGGCAGATCAAACGCGTCCACCTGTCGGCCGGCGTTACGGATCGTGGAATCGATGGCGCCGGACACGATGAGATCCTGGCTGCGGCGGGTCGCGACGTTTTTTCCGCTGCCGTCGAACAATTTTAGGACCGGCTTGAGCAGGCGGTTGCTGATGCCGAAGCTCGCGAGGGTCGGGCCAATGCCGCGGACGAGCACGGTTTTCTTCGTGGTGCTTGCTCCCGTGACGACCAATCCCCCGATCAGCGCGGAGTCGCCCGCGCGGGTGAGTCCCCGCGCCGACAGGTTGCCGAATTGCGCGTCGCCATCGGCACCGAGCACCCACCCCATGCCGTCGCTCCGACATGTTCGCGCCTGTAGTAGATCCATTTGATGCCGGGTGCGACGTCGAAACCGGTGGTCAAGCCATCCAGGCTGGCGGACTCGATCCCGCCGTCAGGCAAAACGCCGCCCTGCAGGGCGGCGAGCGTGGCGGACGCCTTGCTTTCCTGCCCAGTGAGCATGAAGGCGACCGCCATCTGCGCCGTTCCCTCATACCAGACTCCGTCCCGATCCGTGTTGAAGTCGAAGCCCCAGGTGGTGCCGACCCGGTGATTCTTTTCTGCGAAATCGAGCGCGGTCCAATAGACTGACGACAGGTCGCGCAGGGCGAGAAGCGTCCACGCCTGCGTATCAACGGGGACTACCGATAGGTTTGGCGTCACCCCATCGCTGTCGGTTCCGGTAAGGAAGGCCCCTTGTGCCGAACTCCACATGGAAAGCACGAAAGTTCGGGCCGCCGTAGCCCGGGTGAGCCACTTGGCGTCGCCCGTGAGCCGGTGGAGGCGAACGAACGCGGCATACAAGTCCAGGTTGTGCTCGGTGGATTTGTAACGCTGCAGCACGGCGCGTGGCTCCGCGCCGGCGTACCCGCCCATGTAGCCGCCGGCGCCGCGTGGGTCGCGCACGTTGGCCTCAATCCATTCGCCCATCCGTTTCGCTGCGTCGAGGTAGGTCGCGCCGCCGATCGTTTCGTAGTAACTGATCAGGGCGAGCATCGCCCACGCCATGTTGCCGGTGGACGTGCCCACCACGAAGTCATCTTCGAGCCAGCGCGAATTCGACGTCCACCCGGGAATCCGCACGGAGCGACTGCGACCGTTGGTTAACCACCCGGGCGGGATGGTGAGATCGCCGCCCGCGTAGCCGTTGCGCAGCCGTCCATCGCTATAGTAGCGGTCATTTTGGAGCGCGTAGACGAAGGCATCCGCGATCAGTCGAGCCCGTTCAGTTTCGCCCGCGGAGAGAAACGCCTGCAGCGCCACCGCGTTATCGTAGGTGAAGGCGACGCTTCGCATCGTGACGTCGAAATCGGAGGACCCAGCGGTTTTGTAGCTCACCAGAAATCGCGGAGAACTCAGATCCGAGCGGTCGTATTGAATATCATCCAAGTAGAAAGTTATGCTGCGGTTCGCATTGTCCGGCGCGTTTGTCACCCAACCGAAGCCGCCGAGCACGTAGCTGAGGTTGCTGCTGCGCACGCTGATCGAGTATTGGGTCCAGTTTCGCGTGAGGGTGACAAAGCCCGTTGTTATCTGTGGCGACGACTCGGGGTAAGGCATGTTGGCCCGCCCAGTCTGATCGTCGCGACCGACACCGAGGCAGAAAAACTTCACCTTTTCACCGCCTTGCTCACCGCGGGCCCAGAAGGAGAGGCGCGTCGCTCCCGTCAGGTCGACGCCCGCATTCGGAAGGGAGCCCCAATTGGCGGAGGGGGTGGAGCTGCCGGACGAAAGCGCGCCGACCATGAAATACCATCCGCCCCAAATCTGCGAACGCGAGGCCTCGAAACTGGCTTTGATGCATGTCGAGCCGGAATGCGGACCTACGCTCCAGCTCTCTATCATGGGTGGCGTTTCGCCAATAAGCGCCCGCACGTTGAAGTGATTCCCGGGGGCATCGGCGTCGGAATAGACGTCATAGTGCTCATGGCACTGGTCCATGGTGCGGGCGAGCGCGCCCACTTTCGCTGTCGTGTCGGCCCCGGCAGGTGTGAGGATGGCGATCGCGAGGCAGGCGCTAAGGCAAGAGCGCCGGAATTGCTCACAAAAATTCTTCGCCGTGGAGACTCTTCGCGCGAAAGGGGACGTGGGGCGCATGGGGACCACACCGCTGCCGCCGTGAGCGGCACGCGGGCTGTATCATGCGTAGCAAGGGCAAGCGCATTTGCAAGCGCTACCCCATCCGGACCAAGTGCGGACCCTGTTCTATCTGGAGTTAAAGTATTTGTCCCGTTTCGGGACGCACCCGGCCAACCGCCCGCGCGCGGCGCGCTTAGCGCGGGTCGTAGCCGGTGTTCGTCGCGGACTTGCGGCCCTGGAACATCCGGTAGCCGGGGCGGTTTTGCCAGCTCGACGGGCCGGCGAGGATCTTGCCGTGGGCGAGCACGGAGTCGCGCACGAGCTTTTCGCGGGCGTTGTAGCTCGGCGAGCCGTCGCGGTCGCCGCCGTGCATCCCGAAATCGTTGCTCGCGACCATCACCGCGTCGATGCCCTCCACCTCCTCCAGCAGATTGTCGATGATGCCGACGCCCGCCGGGCTCTCGATCTGGATCAGGATGAAGATATTGTTGTTGGCGTTGGTCGCGTAGCCGGGGCCCCAGAGGCCGAAGGCCTGGCCGCCGCCGGAGCTGCGATGGCCCCAGGGCCGGGTGTTGGGGTTCTCGCGCAGGCCGATGGGAAACTTGGAAAACATCACGGCGTTGCGCGCCTCCTGCACGGTCTCGACCATCGGGACGATGATGCCGAGCGCGCCGGCATCGACGGCCTTCTGGATGTCGCCGACGTTGGCCGAGGGCACGCGCACAAACGGGATGCAGCCGGCCTGCGCGATCACCTTGATGAGCTGCTGCGTCTCGCGCCAGGTGAGCGTGGCGTGCTGCATCTCGATCCAGATGAAATCCTGCCCTTCGCACGCTTTCCGCGCGGCCTCGAGGTCGGGCTCGGTGATGGTGTTGCTAAACACCTGTTGCCCGGCCTTCAGCTTGGTGATGACCGTGTTGAAGGTCAGCGAACCGGGCGCGGGCAGCGGGGCCTGCTTGCTCGCGGCCGGCGTCGCGGGCGCGGCGGCCGGGGCGGTGGCCGGGGGCACGGACGCCGGA
>JAPLTR010000550.1 GCA_026398065.1 Verrucomicrobiota bacterium
AGAAAATAACCGGCGTAGGCCTTCGCCTGCCCGAGGCCCTGACCCGCGATGAAGTCGATGACCACCTCCTGCACCGGCGGAGTCGCCACCGTCCACGGGCGGGGATGCAGGGGCTTCCGCCCCTGGCGCAGCAGATCCGCCAAGGCAGGGCTGACCGTCTCCGCGCCCCAGCGCGCCCCGGGCAGGGCCGAACCCTCCGCGACCCCGGGGCCGGGAGGAGGGCCGGAGTCCGCGTTCATCAGCAGGCCGTATTCCAGCCGCTCGACCTCCAGGTAAGGCCGGAGCAAGAAGGCCATGGCGCCCTCGATGCCCAGCGCACGAATCTGGGCGCCGACCGACTCGAACCAACGGCGCTGCCGCTCGCGGCCTTCAGCGGTGAGGCGCGCCGAGCGGCTGAGGGAGCCGTAGCCGTATTCCGTGAGGAACACCGGGAGTTCCCGGGACGGCCACAGCGCCGACGCGACCGGTCGCGGTGGGGAGCCGGCCGGGGCCGCGGGCACGAGGTGAGCCGTCGGCACAAGGGCCCGGCGAAATCCGGGCGGCGCCGGTTCGGCGCGGGGCGCGGGCGGAGCCGCCGTCGCCTCGGCCCCGGAGGGTGCGAGGCGGTAGCCATAGCTGAGGAAGGCATCGCCCGGAGCCGTCCACCCCACCGGGAGGGGCAGCTCCGCGATCGGGGCCCACAGGACCGGCCCGGGGGGCCGCTCCGCGATGGTGAACCGCCAGGTCCCCGACGCCGCCTCCTCCACCGTCACCCCGGGCGTGACCCACCACCGGCCCTGCGCCGACAATACCGGCTCTTCCCTGGCGACGGGCCGGGCGCGAATGCGTTGGAGGTTGGCCCCGGCGGCTCCCGGCGGAAACTCGAAGGTCGCGATCGTCTGGGCCCGCCAGCCGTCGGCGCTCGGGTAGAATTGGGTGGAGAAAACACTCGCGGTCCCGGTCGGCGCGCCGGCCGCGGACCACTGCGCCACGGCAGACTGAAACTGCCGGTACACTCCCGAAAAATCCTCGGCATACCCGTAGTAGTGGTAGTTGAAGCCGTCGGTGTAGCCCAGCCCGCCGTTGCGCGCCCACGCCTCGAAGTAGGGACCGGGAGGCAGGGCCAGCGGCGCCATCAGCACCCGCGAGAGGCCTTCGGCGCCATGCGGAGGGCGGAGTTCGGCGCGACCACGCTGGATGCCAAGGTAGCAGGCCTTGAGGTAGGCGGCGTAGGTCTCCGGGTTGTCGACCACGAAACCCAGGTCGGGCTCGTTCTCGATCTCCCACCAGTCCACGAGGTCGCCGTAGGTGGCCGCCAGCATCCGGCCCAGCTCAAACGCATCGCGCAAATCGAGGGGCAGGCGTCGCTCACGATCCGTCCCCCGGACGCCGCCTCGCCAGGCAAAAGGGCCGCCCTCCAGCACCGCCACCAGCCGGTAGCCGCGCCCCCGCAGCGCCTCCAGCGCGGCCCGCCGGACCGCCACTGCCGGCCGCGCCTCCCCGGCGGGGCCCAGGACGACCTCGCCACCGCGCCGGTCGAACACGCGGGACCGGGCGAGGTCCCGCACCCGCAACCAGGAGCCGGCGGGCGGAGCCGCACGGACCTCCCCGCACAGGAGCTCGCGCAGCCGCTCCGGTGCCAGCCCGGTGTCGAAATTCCACCCCATCGGCCGCGACGGTCGCGAGGACGGGGTGAGGACGACGGCCGCCAGCAAGACGACGATGGCGAAGGCGAACAGGGGGTGGGCGAATTTCACGTGGGCGAGGGACGGAGATTGAACGCGTCGGAGCCGAAAGCCAGCCCTCCGGAAACGCCACCGCGGCGGCATTCGAGCAAGCGCGGCGAGGTCCCCGGCTCCGCGCCGAGCAGCGGCTGGGACCAGCCCTCCGGCAGAGGCGTATGTTCTGCAACCATTTTTCGCTTCCAAGCCCCCGACCCATAAGACACTACCTGCTCCGACCGATATCCATGCATATCAAGCGCACTTTTCCCCGCACCCAGAACATTCTGTTGCTGATACAAATCATCGGGGATCTGGGCTTCGTGTTTTCCGGGCTGACCCTGGGGTACCTGATCCGGTTCCGAACCCCGTTGCGCTACGTCGGTGTCGAACCGGAATACACGCCTTTCCGCGAGTACAAGCCGCTGCTTTTCATCGGCACCGCGTTTTTCGTCGCCAGTTTTGCGTACCTGAAAGCCTATGACGGCCGGTTGCTGCTGCGCCCGCACCGCACGTTCAGCATCCTCACGAAAGCGACGCTCTTTTGGTTCGCGGCGTTCCTCGGCTCGTCGCTGGCGCTGAAGTTCGAGCCGCCGGTCTCGCGTTTGTTCGTGACCGTCTCCTGTGTGACGACGCTGATCGTGGTGGCGGCCTGGCGCTACGCGTTCTCCGCCTGGCTGCAGCGCAGCGCCTTTCGCGACCGCATCGTCCAGCGCGTGGTCCTCGTCGGTTGGAGCGACGAGGCGGCCCAGGTGGTCCACGCCATCCGGGGCGACCGCAACCATCCGTACGATGTCATCGGATACCTGGCGACCAAGCCGGAGCACACCGACGAACGCCACGGCTGCCCCCGCCTGGGCGTGATGGGCGAGATGGACGCAGTGATGCGCAAAGAGCACGTCGACATCGCGATCGTCGCCGATTTCGACCTGTCCACCGAGGACCTGCTGCGCACGTCCGACCTGTGCGAACAGCTCTACGTGCAGTTCAAGATCATGCCGAGTTTCTTCCGGATCTTCGTCTCCAGTCTCCGGATGCAGACCATCTCGGGGGTGCCCGTACTCGGCGTGGAAGCCCTCGCGATCAACTCCTCGCTCAACGCCGCGATCAAGCGCGCCGTCGATGTCTTCGGCGCGCTCGTCGGCCTCGCGCTCACCGGCCCCATCATGCTCGTCCTGATGGCGATGATCAAGCGGGAGAGCCCCGGTCCCGCGATTTACCCCCAGGTCCGGACCGGGCGACACGGCCGCACGTTCACGATCTACAAACTTCGCTCCATGCGGCTCGATGCCGAGACGGCTGGCGCGCAGTGGGCAGTCTCGGGCGACCCGCGCCGCCTCCGGATCGGGGCCTTCATGCGCGAAACCAACCTCGATGAACTGACGCAGTTTTGGAATGTCCTGCGCGGCGACATGAGTCTCGTGGGCCCCCGACCGGAACGCCCGGAGCTGATTGCGAAGTTCGAGAATCCGCCCATGGTCCGGAAGAGCTCCTGGGCGTAGCCCAGCCGGTGGAGATCGTGGACGTCCTGGCGGATCTTCTC
>JAPLTR010000723.1 GCA_026398065.1 Verrucomicrobiota bacterium
GCACTGCACGATCACCTTGCCGGCGAGGGAGAAATTGGGGTGCTCAGGCATAGGGGGAGGATTTCGGCTGGAACTGGCCCGCGGGCGGCAGCGCCTGGATGTGGTTGGCGAGCAGGTCGAGGCGCTGCTTGAAATAGGCCCCGAGTCCGACGACGTCGGCCCCGACGTTGAAGGCCTGGTAGCCTTCGGCGACGAGATCGTTGAAGGGAGCGATCAGGCCGGCGGTCATGGCGAACTTGCCGTGCGCCCGGGCGGAGGCGGCGACGCGCTTCCGTGCGGCGACCACGACCGGGTGGTCGAGCTGGCCCGCGTGGCCGATGCGGTGGCTGAAATCGCCGGGCCCGAAGAGGAGCATGTCGAAGCCGGGCACGGCCGCGATCGCGTCGACCTGCTCCAGCGCCTCGGGTGACTCGATCTGGAGCACCACGATGCGCTCGGTGTTGGCCTGCCGGATGTACTCCTCCATCGGGAGCAGGCAGAACTGGCCGTCGGTGTTGCCGCCGTCGAGCGGGCGCTTGCCGACCGGATGGCAGCGCACCCAGTCCACCACCTGCCGGGCCTCGTCGGCGGAGGCAACGTGGGGGACGATGATGCCGGTGGCGTCGGCCTCCAGCGGCCGGATGTAGTCGCTGTAGCTGCCGCGGCCGACGCGGACGAATGTATCCACATTATGGATGCGGGCGGCGCGGATCTGGTTTTCCAGGCCGATCCAGTCGTTGGGCACGTGCTCGTTGCACAGCCAGACGGCGTCGGCGCCGCAGAGGCCGGCGATCTCGATGACGCGCGGGTCGGACAGGTTGATTTTCGCGATGGTGGGGATGCCCCCCTGGCGGAGTTTGGCGAGGAGGCGGCTGGGGCGGCTTTTCATGAGGGGAGTTGGGCGTAGATTTCCGCGAGTTCGACGCGGCGGGAGTTTTCGGCGCGGCTGCGCAGGCCGGCGATGAGCGCGACCATCAGCTCGACGGTCTCGGCAAAGGGGTAGGGCGCGACGCCGCAGCGCACGAAGTCCACGAAGCTCACCATCTGCCGGCGGAAGCCGGTGTAGGTGTCGGTGAACTTCACCGGCATCAGGCCGGCCGTGCCGCCGAGCTGCAGGTTTCCGAACGTCGGGCCGCCGTCGTAGATCACGGGCAGGGTGAGCTGCACGCCGCTGCGGTGCACGAGATGCGCGATCTCGAGGCCGGGCGCGGACTCGAGGCGGACGGAAACAATACCGGGACCGACGATGCGGTAGAGCGGCTCCAGCAGGTGAATGCCGTAGCGCTCCCAGGTCTTGCACGAGAGGCCGCAGAGCCAGCGCAGTTCGCCGAGCGATTTGAGATTGGCGAGACAGGTGTCGAGCTCGGGCGCGTAGCGGAGACCGCTCGACGAGAGCAGCTTCGCCCCGGCTTTTTCCCACGCGAGGAAGGTGCGGAGCTCTTCGAGCGAGGTCGCGAGCGGTTTGTCGACGAAGACCGGCAGGCCGGCTTCGATGAACGGCCGGGCGCGGCGGACGTGGTCGAGGCCGTCGTCGGTGGCAATGACCACGGCGTCCACCTCGCCGATCACGTCCTCGGGCCGGGCGACGACGCGGGGGATCAGCGCGGCGGCGGCGACGTCGGGGGCTTCGGCGGGATTGTCGGTCCAGAGGTGCGTCACGCGTGCGCCGGGGATGCCCACGCTGCCGGCGGGCCGGGCTCCGAGGTACACGGGGATGACGGGATAGGGGCAGCGCGCCATCGCGACGGGATCGAAGCCGTTGACGATGGCGGACCACGAGTAGGGGTGGCCGTTGCCCGGGATCATGCCGAGCATGGCGAGCCGGACGGGCGGCGGAGTGGCGGAGGAATTATTCATGGAGATCCCGGCAGTGGACGCGGGTGCCGGACTGCGCCGAGGCAAGGGCGGCGAGGTTGAAACGAAGCGTTTGCGCACCGGCCTCCAGCGAGCAGAGCGTGGAGGGCCGGCCTTCGAGCTGGTCGAGAAAGGCGTGGGCCTGGGTGAGGAAGGGGCCGTCGCGCTCCATCGCCGGTATCTCGTGCCAGGTCCAGTCGGTGGCGCCCTCGGCAAACACGCCCCAGCGGCGGCGGTGAAACTCGATCTTCACACTGCCGCGCTCGGCGTTGAACTGGATGGTGGTCTCGTTGGCGGGCTGGAACTGGTTCAGCGTGTAGTTCGCGAGGATGTCCCCGTGCCGGGCGCTCACGTGCACGGTGTCCTCGACCTCGACGCCGGGAAGCAGCTGGTGCGCGCAGTCGCAGAGCACGGAATCCGCGGGACCCACCACGCTCTCGACCCAGTTCACGGAGTGGGTGAGTGCATCCTGGATCGCGCCGCCGCCGGACTTCCGGTCACGATAGTAACTCTGGGCGTAGCCGGGACGCAGCAGGTGAAAGGGCTGGCCGCCCGTCACCACCACCTGACGGATGCGGCCGAGTTCCGCCCGGGCGAGCCAGGTTTTCGCCGCGACCAGCACCGGGTAGCCGTGCAGCGTATAGCCGACCGCGGCTTGACCCCGCGAGCGATCCCGGGCACGTAAAAGCTCCGCCACGCCAGCCAGGGAGTTGGACAGCGGTTTCTCAATCAGGACATGCACCCCCGCCTCCAGAGCCCGTTGACCGATAGGAACATGGAAAGGCGCGGGCGTGCAGACAATCGCCGCCTGAAAGGCGCCCGAGGCCAGCGCCACCGCCCAGTCGGACACCGTGGGGACCTGATAGGTCGCCGCCATCCGCTGCAGCAGGGCGGGATTGGTGTCACAGGCGGTGACCGTCGCCCGCTTCGTCTGCAGGAAACAGCGCAGGTGCCGCTCGCCGATGCTGCCGCAACCGACCACCAGAATGGATTTTTTTGACGCGACGCTCATGGCACGGTCCTCAGCCCGAGGGGGCAACGGAGGGAAGTTTCATCTTGCGGCATATGTATACACGCGTATTTCTTTTTGAAGCATGAAAAATGTCAATTCCGATATCGCGTACGATCACATCCGGAAAAAAATCCTGAGCGGTGAGTACCCGCCGGGCCAGGCGCTGATGACCAAGGATCTCTCGATGGAGATCGGGGTGAGCCGGACGCCGGTGCGCGACGCGCTGCGGCAGCTGGAGGCCGACGGGCTCGTGATCATCCGCGCGCACCTGGGCGCCAGCGTGAAGACGATGGACCTGAAGGAGTATCGCGAGCTGTGCGGCATGCGGCTGGCGCTGGAGAGCTACGCGGCCGGACTGGCGGCGGGACACCGGACGGTGGCGGACCTGCAGGAGATCAAGTTTGCCCTGGCCTCGATGCGGAAGCTCACGGAGAAAATCGTGGCGGCGAAGGACGAGGAGCCATTGCTCGCGGAACTCAGCCGGGAGGACGTGCGGTTTCACATCGCCATCATGTCGGCGGCCAAAAGTGACCTGATCAAAAAGGAAATCCTGCGCCTGCACCTGATCAACCGCGTGGTGGTGGGCCCGGCGCCGGGCGCAGCGAAGGTGGTCGTCCCGAAGGAGGAGCGGAATGCCAACCGGCTGGCGGTGATGAAGAGTCATGAGGAGATCTACCGGGCGATCGAGAAGGGCGACGCGCCCGCGGCCAAGCAGGCGATGGAGGACCACATCCAGGACATCATCGACAAGAACATCCGGATGATGGCCCGCGAAGAGGGCGGGGCGATGTCGCGCGAGCTCACGGAAGAGGAATTGAGTTATAGTGCATGAGCGGCGGGGAGGCCGGGCCCCAGCGGGCCCGGGCCTGGGCGGATTGGACCGGAGGCCGGAGGTGGTTGGATTTGGTGCGATTTGGTTGGATTTGCCCCGCGAGCGGACTTTCGGGCGCCCCGGCTGGGGTCGTGAAGGTCACCGGACGGAACGGAGTCCGCGGAGGCGTGTGCCGGCAGCGGCCGAGCGCTCCGTTCTCCGCGTTGGCGCCGGTTTGATCAGGGTGGGGGAGGTTGGATGAGGTTGGATTTACTTGGATTTGGTCGGATTTGGTTGGATCTGCCCCGAGGGCGATCCTCCGGCGGGCCGGCTTGAAGCGTTGAAATTCACAGGTTGGTTCGGAGGCCCGCGAGCGGCCGTTTGGGCGCGGCGCCCGGAGCCCGGCTGCTGGCTCCGGTTCAGGCCGAGGAAGGTTCGGGAGGTTGGAGGAGGTTGGATTTACTTGGATTTGGTGCGATCAGATCGGATCTGGCCGGAGGGTGCGGCGGGCCGCGTGCCGTCGGTCGGCGCGTTCGCGGTTGGAGACGCCGCAGCTCCCGGCGGGAGGCGCCGGAGCGGGGCACGGGCGGGTCGTTTTCATTTCTTCCATATTACACCTTCCCGCGGCGGGAGGAAACCCGTCCATTCCGTCCGTTCCTTCCATTCCGGAAAATTGCACGTGCCCGCGGGATCGGGCCGATTTCGATCCGCTTTTACGGTCCATCGGTCAGCGTGAGAACACGCCAAAGGAGTAGAGGTCGGCATCCCGTAACGTGAACTTCAGCCGCACGGATTTGCCGGCGAGGTCGGCGATGGATTTGCCGCCTTTCCAGGTCACGGGTCGGTCGATGAGGTCGCCGGCGAGTTCCTCGGCGTCCGCTTCGCCGAAGCCGGGCACCTCCTGGCCGGCGTCGTCGAGCACGGCGATCTTCAGGTAGCCGACGGACGAGGTGGCGAAATTCACCGTGAGGGTGTTGCCCTGGAGCACGAGCGGGACGGTCAGGGCGAAGCCGGGTTCGTAGCCGGCGTGCAGCGAGGCGAAACCGTCGAGGCGGAGGGTGGCGCGCTCAAGGCGGCGGGTCTTGGCGCCGTAGCCGCAGCTCAGGTAGATCGACATCTCGGCCGGTCCGGTCTGCACGACCCCGAGGGCGGGGATGTTGCTGCGGGCGGCCCAGTTGCTGCGATCCATGCCTGGCCGCACAAAGGATTCCATGAACTTTCGCTGGTAGCTGGTCCCGCCGCGCGAGGTCATGATGACGGCATCGGAAACGCCTTTCCACATGGTGGAGTGGATATCGAACTCCCTCATCTCCGCGTCGGAGAGCACGCGGCGATCGGGCGAAAAGCGGAACGGCAACGAGATCATGAGCTGCGGGGCGCGGAAGTAGGGGTGGGTCGCATTGGTGTAGAGGTTCTCGGGCTGGTCGCGGCCCGTGCTCATGACGACCGGTTCGGACCAGTGCACAAAGTCGGGGGAGGTCGCGCGGGCGATGAGGCGGGTGCCCTTGTAGGTGGGCTTGCCGGGGGTGTCGTTGGTCCATGTGCGGAGGTAGACGGCGTAGCAATTTTCCGCGGGGATCCACGCGAGCACATTCTGGGTGTCGAGCGCCCAGCCGGAGAAGAGGCCCGGCCCCGGCAGTTGGTTCCAATGTAGGCCATCGGCCGAGACGAGGCGCTGGAGGGCACGCACGGTGTTGCTGGCCTTGTGCTCCGCGGCAGTGCCGACGCCGCCGCCCACGGCCTTGTAGCGTTCGGCGGCGGGCACGCCGGGCCGGTCGTCGAGGAGGACGGAGAAGTTGTGCGAGACGCGGTCGGGGCTTTTTGTTGGCAGAATCAGGTTGTTGTCCTTGGAGCCGGCGAACTCGAACAGCCCCAGCTTCGGCTTGCGCCAGTGGATGCCATCGTCGCTCTCGGCGTAGCACGTGACCTCGTGGCTGCCGGCGGGGCTCTCGTCGTCGCCGCGATAATACATGCGGTAGAGCGGGCCGTCGTGGATCACGGTGACGAAGGCGCCGCTGAAGCGGCCCTCCCACGGCTGGTCGAACTTGAACACCTCGCCGGCGGGCGTGGGCGTCGCGAGGCGGTGGTCGAGGCCGGTGGATTTTTCGAGGATGAAGTCGTCGAGGAAAAGCTCGCGCCGGTTTTCCATCGTGAGCGGAGCGGCGAAGAGCGGCAGCGCGGCGAAGACCGACAGGCCGAGCAACGCGGAGGCGGAGCGCGCGGGGAGGATTTTCATGGAGGGCATTCGCAGGGCGGCGCGAAGGGGCGGGGAGGGTGTCGGGAGTGTGAGGGCAGGAGGGGCATGAAACAAGGCGGCACCGGCCGGTGCCGCCTTGAGACAGGCAGGAAGACGGGGAACCGGGTTGAGGCTCAGTACTTGTAGTTGACCGAGAGCTTAAACACGCGGCCGGGATCAGCGTAGATCCAGAGCGCGGACTCGGCGCCGACCACGTAGATCTTGTCGGCGAGGTTGTTCACGTTGAGCTGGAAATCGTAGTTTTTCCAGTGATACGCGACCATGGCGTTCGTGATGGTGCGGGCGGGGATGGTGGTGGGCGCACCGGTGGTCGGAAAGGTGAAACCGCCCTGACGTCCGACGAAGGCGGCGCTCGTGCTGATCTTGAAACCGGTGAGCGGGCCTTTCTTGAAATTGAAGGTCGCGACGCCGCCCCAGGTGTTGTTGGGGACCTTGAGCGGACGCAGGCCGAGCTCGTTGCGGATGTCACCGTGGTACTGGTTGAAGAGGAGGTTCAGCGAGCCGACCGGCTCGAAATTCCGGTTCAGGTTCAGCGACCACTGGAAGCCTTTGTTGTGCTGGGTGCCGGCGGCCTTGTTGCCGGAGGCGCCGGGGTTGGGGTCGCCGGGGCCCTGCGTGAAGACGATGCGGACGTTGGTGACCTCCATGTCAATGTGCGCGAAGGAGCCGGAGACGGATCCCTTCGGGCCCTCGACGAACATCAGCTTGGTGCCGACCTCGCGAACCTTGCCCACCGACGGGACGTACTGCTTGCCGTACGTATCGACGCCGCTCTGGAAGGCGAACGATTCGCCGTAGTTGTAGTAGGCGGACACCTGGTCGATGGGATTGATGACGACGCCGTAGCGCGGGGCGGTGTAACTGCCCTCGCTCAGGGTGGCGGACGAACCCGAGGGCGCGGGCGCCGCGGAGGTGGTCATCTGGTCGTTGAAGCGGACGCCGGCGAGGGCGATGACGCGGTCGTGCCAAAAGCTCATCTGCTCCTGCGCGTAGACGCCGGAGATGCGCACGCGGCTCTTCAGGTTGGTGAAGCCGGCGGGGGGCGTGAGGGTGGGATTGGGGACCGAGCGGCCGTAGACGGGATTCAGGTAGTCGAAGGCGGCGTTGTCGTTGGCGTAGAGGGTTGTGTTGTTGCGGTTGACCTCGTTGCGCTGGTCGCCGCCGAAGGTGAAACGGTGGTTCACCGGCCCCGTGGAGAAGTCCTTCACGAAATCCTGCTGGAGACTCACGAAGTGGCTCGAGGTGCTGTAGGAGGAGGTGAATTTGTTGATGGTGTGCGCCGCGAGATTGAGGCCGTTGGTCTGGTCGCGGAGCCAGTCGTTGGTCCAGTTGGAGTAGCCGATGACGGAGCGGGAGGTGAACTTGTCGGCGAGGGTGGTCGTGAGCTTCGCGGTGGTGCGGAAGGTCGCCTTCGGCCGGCGGGACCAGGGCTCGCTCACGGTGTAGTCCTTGCCCTTGGCGATGATGTCGCCGGTGAGCGGGTCGATCATCGTGAGGTTGTCGAATTCGTTTTCGGTCTGGTAGGAGGTGGCCACGTTGACGACGGCCGTCTTGCTCAGGTCCCACTCGACCTCGCCGCCGACGAAGCGGTTGCGGTTGAAGGAGAACTTCCGGCCATTGCCATGGGAGTTCATGCCGCCGAGATCGAGCCGGTAGCGGATGTCCTTGGTGACGGGGCCGGAGGCATGGAGGGCGAGGCGCTGGTACTCGTTGCTGCCGTACTGGGCCTCGGCGGAGTAGCGGGCGGTCTTGGTGGGTCGGCGCGTGACCCAGTTGATGACGCCGCCGACGAAGGAGTTCTGGCCGTACATCATGGCGGAGGGCCCCTTGATCGCCTCCACGCGCGCGACGTCGTAGTTGAGGTTGATGCCGTTGGAGAAGTAGGGGAGGCCGTCCTTGAGCGTGCTGCTGACGCGGAAGCCCCACATGAAGAAGTCGTCGCCGGGATTGTAGCTGCGGCGGTCGATGCCGCCGACGGCGATCTGCAGCGCGGAGGTGAAGTCGTCGCCGACGCCGAGGTCGCGGGGGCCTGGGCCGCGACGACGGCCAGGACGGTGGCGAGGAAGACCGGACGGAGGGACCAAGATCCTCCCCGAGGGGAGATCGAATGACAGGTGGTGGGCTTCATGGGTGTACGGCAGTTGGGTTGATCAACGCGGGGAAGTGGCCGGAAGGGGTGTCCGGCGCCGTGGGTGCGACTAATGTAGGCACGTGTATGCACAATAATTTTCGAGATCAAGTTCAAATTCGAAGGTGAGCAGGACGGAGGGAGCCGGCCTCGCAGGCGGTGCCGTGCGCTGCAGCCAGCGTGCCAGCGCACGAGCAAGGACGGCTATTTCTTGACATCGCCCGATAAAAGCACACGTGTATACAGTATGGATGAACCTTTCCTTGTCGTTGCCCCGCGACCCGGGGACACTGATGTCCGACAGCCGCCCTCGTCCCGACGCCAGCGTCTGAATTTCACCCCCTCCGCGAAATCACCATGATCACCGTGAAAGAAGGCGGCCACCGCCTGTTTGAAACCGATCCCGAGACGGCGCGCTACGTCGCCGAGATGCTGCAACAGCTCCGCGCCCGCGGCCTGGACGCCGTGCGCGAGTTCAGCGCGAAGTTCGACGACTGGGCGCCGCCGGGCTTCGAGCTGTCCGAGGCGCAGATCGCGGAGGCGATCGCGCAATGCTCGCCGGAGCTGATCGCGGACACCGAGTACTGCCAGGGCAACGTGCGGACGTTTGCGCGCGCGCAGCTCGGGATGTTCCAGCCGCTGGAGGTGGAGATCCGGCCGGGCGTGCGGCTCGGGCACAAACACATCCCGGTGCGCGGCGTGGGCAGCTATGTGCCCGGCGGGCGGTACCCGATGTTTGGCTCGGCGCAGATGAGCATCATCCCGGCGAAGGTGGCCGGGGTGGACACCGTGGTGGCCTGCACGCCCCCGGTGAAGGGCGCGGGCTACTATCCGGCGACGATCAATGCGATGAAGCGCGCCGGCGCCGACCGGATCTTCGTCGTGGGCGGCGTGCCCGCGATGGCGCTGATGGCCTTCGGCATGGGCGTGGTCGAGCCGGTCGACATCCTCTGTGGGGCGGGCAACAAGTTCGTCGCCGAGGCGAAGCGCCAGCTTTTTGGCCAGTGCGGCATCGACCTGCTCGCCGGCCCGACGGAGATCGCGATCATCGCCGACGACACCGCCGATCCGGCGCTCGTCGCCTGCGACCTCCTCGGTCAGGCGGAACACGATCCCAACAGCGGACAGCTCCTCGTGTGCCTGAGCGAAAAATTCGGCCGCGAGACACTGAAGGAATTGGAGAAGCAGCTCGCGGTGCTGCCCACCCGCGAGATCGCCGCACTCTCGTGGCGGGACTTTGGGAAAATCTACGTCGCCGAAAGCCCGGAGGAGGCGCTGCGCATCTCCGACGACTACGCGCCCGAGCATCTGGAACTGCATGTGGCGGACGTCGATTTCTACACGCGGAATCTCCGCAACTACGGTTCACTCTTCATCGGCGAGGAGACGACGGTGGCCTACGGCGACAAGAGTATTGGCACCAATCACATTCTCCCGACGAGCCGCTCGGCCCGCTACACGGGCGGGGTGTGGGTCGGGAAGTTCCTGAAGACCGTCACCTACCAGCAGATGACGGAGGCGGCGAGCGCGGAGGTCGGCGCGGTCACGGCGCGGCAGTGCGATGTGGAGCGCATGCACGCCCACGCCATCACGGCGCGGGTGCGTGTGGAACGGTATCAGGGCGGCGCGGCGAAACCCGCGACGCACGCGGCGGCAAAAAAATGAAAGGGATTTTTATCACCATGATGGGAATGATCGGAACCACGGTGGCCGCGGGCGGCGCCTCGTCCAATTCCGCCCCGCCGTCGTCGTCGGCGCTCCTCACGGAGGCGCGCACGGCCTTGGCGCAGGCGCTCGTCACGGAGGAGGGCTGGCCCAAGATTCACGCGGCCGAGGCGCTGGTCGCCGTCGGCGAGGGCGGCCCCGTCCGCGAGCTGTTCGAGAAGCTCGCGGCGAACCTCGAGGGCTCGCCGCAGCGCACCGGCGTGTGGCGGGTGCTCGCCGCGACGGCGCGGACGCCGGCGGAGCGGGCGGCGTTCATCGCGAAAATCGAGGCGACGTTTCTGAATCCCGCGAGTGCGGACCGGCTGCAGGCGATCGAGAGCCTGTGCAAACTCGGCCACGCGCCCGCCGGGAACACCCGGCTCGCCGTGCAAAAGATGCTCCAGACGGTGCCGGAAAACGAAAGCGCGCTTCCCCTGTGGGCGTCGTATCTGGCCGGCGACCCGGACGCAGTGCCCGGCCTGGCGCGCCGGCTGGGTTCGGGGGACGCGTTGACGCGGTTGCGCGCCGCGTATGCCCTACGGTGGATCGGGCCCAAGCAGCCGGAGGCGCTCGCGGCGCTGGCGCGGGCGGCGGAGGCCGAGCCGGCCGACACCCTGTCCTATCCCTATGTGGTCAGCGCGGCCTACGCGCTCCGGGCCGAGCCGGCGCGAACCGCGGATTGGCAGGCGAAACTGGATACGGTTTTGGAAAAAGGGAAGGCGGGCGGGCGCTACGAGGCCTGCCAGGCGCTGCTGCTGCACGTGGGGGCGGACCAGCTCCCGCGTTTCGCGGCGCTGCTCCGCAGTCCCGAGGGGGACGTCCGGATCGGCGCGGCGTGGGCGATCTGCGCACTGCTCCAGCGGCCCGCCCGCTGAAGTCAGGTCTGGGCGCGCCGTCACCCAAATTTAACGGTCGCGTAATCTTCCGGTCATCTTCGAAACCACCTGCTTTTCGCACGCGAAAAATTTGGTTGGCGGACGCGGCATCATTGCAGGGATCAGCCGTTTGCGTTTCCCCGGAATTGGCCGGAAAAAGCCCGGAAAAGGTGGGTTCGGCACAGGTTCGTCACCCGATGCACGCGGGATTGTAACACGAGGCTCCCACACTGGAAGGGATGACCTCAGCACCCACCCACCACATCCTCTCTCGCCTGATCCTGACTGGAGCGCTTCTGGCCCCGGCGGGATCCCTTCTGGCGCAACGCACGTCCGCCGACGCGACCGAACCGGCCTCCGGCAAAATGGTTCGCCTCCAAGAGGTCGAAGTGACCGAGCCCCGCACCTCGGCGCAGAGCATGGCGCCGACCGACAGCCGGCTCGAGGCCACGCAGCCCGAGTCGATCATCAACCTCCAGACGATCCAGAACTCCATCGCCCCGACGGCGGACTACGCGATGATCGCCGCGCTCGCGCCGAGTGTGACGAACTTTTCCACCAACGGCCCGGGCCTCAACGAGTCGAAGCCCACGCTCCGCGGCTTCAACGACGGCCAGTACAATGTCACAATCGACGGCATCCCGTTTGGCGACGGCAACGACTACACCCACCACACCACGAGCTATTTTCCCGCGAAGCTCCTCGGCCGGGTGACGGTTGACCGCGGTCCCGGCGGCGCGAGCACGATCGGCATGGCCACCTTTGGCGGCACGATGGCGCTGGAAACCAAGGATCCGCGCAACGAGGCCTCCTTCGTGCCGACGCTGAGCTACGGCAGCTGGAAGACCCGGCTCGCCCACTTTGAAGCCAACACCGGCCTGCTGCCGAAGACCAACGGCGGGTCGCTGATCGCCAGCTATCAGTACATGGACAGCGACGGCTACCGCACCTTCGGCACCCTCCGCCGCAACACGTATTTCTTCAAATATATCCAGCCCATCGGCAAGAGCACCACGCTCTCCTTCATGGGGGAGTACAACAACATCAAGTTCAACAACCCGAACGCCTCGCCGCTCACCGGCCAGCAGATCCTCACCCTCGGCCGCAATTTCGGCCAGACCAACGACCCGCTCGACCGCAATGGCGACTACTACGGCAGCAACTATCAGGTGAAGCAGACCGACACCGGCTTCGTCGCCCTCGACAGCGATCTCGGCGGCGGCTGGCGCCTGAACGACAAGATCTACACCTTCTCCTACAACAACAGCAGCCACGAGTCGCCGGCCAACAACGGCGGTTCGACCATCGTCGCCGGCAAGGTGGTCACCGGCACCGATCTCGCGGGCCGTTTCAAGGTCAACTCCGTGCGGAGTGTCGGCAACACTCTCGCGGTGTCGCACGACGACCCGGTGGGCAGCTTCAAGACCGGGGTGTGGTTCGACTACCAGCACGGTCCCCGCTACCAGTACGCCCTCGATTACAACGTGGCGAACGCCCAGAAGCTCGGGATGGTCGCCATGCCCGCCGGCTATCTCGACCCGCTGGCGCCGTCCACGAAGGGTGGATACGTTTACAACATGCACTTTTACACGCGCACGTGGGAGCCCTACGTCGAGTACCAGTGGCGCCCGATCCAGAACCTGACGCTCACGCCCGGCCTGAAGTACATGTGGATCCAGCGCGTGATCGAGGCCCCGATCAACCAGACGAAGAACCTCCTCCCGGCCTTCTACGGCCAAGTCTATTCCAAGACCCTGCCGCTGGTGACCGCCAACTATCGTCTGTCGTCCCATTGGTCGACCTACGCGCAGGTCGCGTCCGGCATGCTCACCCCGCCGCTGGCCTACTTCCAGGAGGACAATCCCCAGAAGAACTCGGTGAAGCCCCAGACCACGACGAACTATCAGATCGGCACCGTGTACAAGACGAACCGTTTCAACGCGGATTTTGACGGGTACTTCATCCGTTCGAAGAATCTGCCCATCTCGATCGTCAACCCGGACCAGACTGGCATTCCCAACGCCAATGACCTGATCACCTACACGGCCTCGGGCGCCTACTACTACGGCGTCGAGGCGCAGGGGACTTTTTACGCTGGCAGCGGCCTCAGCCTGTTTGCCAACGCCTCCCGCAACTACGGCACGCTGGAGAAGTCGAAGCGTCGCATCGACGGCCTCTCCGAGAGCACGGCCGGCTACGGCTTCATCTACGACCATGCCGGCTTCTTCACCTCGCTGATGTCGAAGTACAGCGGCCCGTACACGACCTACGTCGGTGCGCCGAATCCCGACCAGCCGCTTCCGGCGAGCGCCCTCACGGTGGTGCAGGGCGGGTTCACGATGTACGACCTCTCCCTCGGCTATGGTCAGAAGCTCCAGGGCCGTGGGTTCCTCAAGAGCTACAAGGCCCGCCTGCAGATCAACAATCTGTTCAACCGCGATGTGATTCTGCTCAAGGCCGCCAAGGCGACCGCGGGCAAGCTGAACCCCCTTACGAGCACCTACAACCCGCTGGTGACCCGGGGCTACTTCCTCACGGTTTCGACCGAGTTCTGAGCCGGACCGCAGGATTGTGCGTCGCACACGAAACCGCCGCTTGAATGTCGGCGGTTTTTTGTGCCTTTAGTTCGGGATGCTGCAATCGCTTCGTATCCGCAATCTCGCGCTCCTGGAGGAAGTCTCCCTCGACTTCGAGGCAGGGTTCACCGCCGTCACCGGCGAGACCGGCGCGGGCAAGAGCATCTTGCTAGGGGCGCTGAGCCTCCTTGCGGGCGAACGGGCCGACAAGACCGTGATCCGGCAGGGTGCACCGGCGGCCGAGGTCGAGGCGGCGCTGTTTTTCGAGGACGCGCGCGCGATCGACGCCGTGCTGGCGGAACTGGAGCTTCCGGCCTGCGAGGATGGGCTGCTCATTCTCAAACGGAGCCTGCCGCGCGAAAAGGCGCCGAAGATCACGGTCAACGGCAGCCTCGCCACGCTCTCGGCCCTGCAGCGGCTTGGCGAGCATTGGATCGACTTCCACG
>JAPLTR010000232.1 GCA_026398065.1 Verrucomicrobiota bacterium
CGGTCTCCACGTGCACTACGACTGGCACTACTTCTGGGACTTCGGCAACGGCGAGATCGGCAACCAGGGGGTGCACGAGATGGACATTGCGGTGTGGGGCCACAATCGCGGCCTGCCGACGAGCGTGCACAGCGCGGGCGGACGTTTCGGCCTCGATGACGACGGCCAGGCGCCCAACACGCAGGCGACGACGTTCGCCTACGCGGACGGCACGATCCTGACCTTCGAGGTGCGCAACCTCGGCTCCTTCGAGGAGGCGGAGGGCGGTAACTGCGGCAACAGCTTCTTTGGCACGAAGGGCTACTACGTTCGCGGCAAGGGCTTTTTTTCCTACAAGGAAAACAAGGGCGGTGCCCGCGAGGCGATCCCGGTGCCGGAGTCCGCGCCGAAGCCGGAGAAGGCCGACAAATGGCAGCGCTGGGTAAAGGCCCTGCGCTCGCGCAACCCCGCGGACCTGCCGGTGTCGCCCCTCGCGGCGCACGAGTCCTGCGTGCACTGCCATCTCGGCAATCTCGCGTTTCGCGCGAAGCGTTCGCTGGAGTTCGACCCGAAGACGGAGCGCTTCAAGGACGCGTCGTTGAATCCGCAGCTCACGCGCGAGTATCGGAAGAATTTCGAAGTCCAGCAGATCGCGTGATCCCCCGAGCGTCGCCGGACGACGCCTCCCCAGGATTCGCCCAGGAAGCGCCGTCCGGCGGCGCTTCTAAATTTTCAGCTACCCCACCACCCCATGCCCCACCCCTGTCGTACCCCTGTGTCTGCGCGCCGCCGTGTCGCGCTCGCGTCCGCCGCCCTGCTGTGCCTGACCGCCTCGTTCGCCCGCGCGCAGTCGCTCACGCCGGACTCCGCCCGGCAGCCCGAGACCGGCACCGGCGCGGAAAACCCCGTGCAATTGAATCCCTTTGAAGTGACCGCCGACACGAAGGGGTATTTCTCGGGCAACACGATCTCGGGGACGCGCATCAATTCGAAACTCGAGGACCTCGGTGCCGCGATCACGGTGATGACGAAGGAGCAGATGTCGGATTTCGCGATGCTCGATATCAACGACATCTTCCTCTACTCGGTAGGGACGGAGGGCAGCGGCGAGTACACGGACTTCGCCGTGAACAACAACGGCCAGGTGGCCGACAACGTGCAGAACAATCCCCGCGGGGCGAACCGCATGCGCGGCATCGGTTCCGCCAACATCTCGATGGGCAACATCGGCCTGTCGGGGCTCACCCCGGTCGACCCGCTCAACATCGAGGGCGTCGAGATCAGCCGCGGGCCCAACGCCAACGTCTTCGGCCTCGGCAGCCCCGGCGGCACCCTCAACATGATCCCTTCGACGGCGAACGTGACGAAGGACCGGACCCAGACCGGCTCGCGCGTGGACAGCCTCGGCGGCTATCGCTTCGACCTCGATGCGAACCGCGTGCTGCTGAAGAACCGCCTCGCGTTGCGCGTGAGCGCGGCCTTTCAGCACGATGGTTACCAGCGAAAACCCTCCGGCACCGACACGCTCCGGTACAACGGCATGATGAGGTTCCAGCCGTACCAACGGACGACCGTGACCGCGGGCTACTCCTACTACCGGATGAACGGCAACCGGCCCAACACCCTCATGCCGCGCGACGGCATCACCTACTGGATCCAGCAGGGGAAGCCGGCCTGGGACCCGGTTACGAGCACCTATACGGTGAACGGCGTGACCTACGGGCTGAACGGCGCGGGCCCGGCCGCCACCCGCACCGCGATCACGAGCGACAACAACATTCCGGACGTCTTCCAGCGCACCTTCTCCGGCAACGACCGCAGCTACGTCTTCATCGACCAAGGCGCCGTCGCCTACTGGACGACGCCCACCGGCAACAGTGCGAACACCCCTCTCGCGAACAATTCGAGCAACCGCTACATGGCGCCGAGCCCGGCCGCCGGCGTGGCCTCGGGCAAGTTCACCTCGCAGCCGCTCTTCACCACGACGCCCACGCTCAGCGACTCGACCTACTACGACTGGTCGTCGGTGAACCTCGGCGCGATGAACCGCCTGATGGACCGGACGATCGTCTCCACGGTCCAGCTTCAGCAGGTGTTTTTCACGACGCCGCGCCAGCAGCTCGCGGGGCAGGCCGACTGGCTGCGGGAGGACTCGATGCGGTCTCAGCGCAACATCTTCGGGACCGGACCCTCCAACCAGATCCTCGTCGACGTGAACTCGCGCCTCCACAAAACTACCGCGCCCAGCTTTCCTACAAGCTCGACCTCACCGGCGAGAAGGGGTGGAGGAAGTGGCTCGGTCTGCATCAGATCACCGGTTACGACGAGTACCGGTGGACGTGGACGCGGCGCTTCAGCTACCGCGACGTGCTGGCCTCGAACCACGCCTGGGTGCCGGCGGGGACGTTTCCCGCCGTGTCGGGCAATGTCACCGGAGGCCCGCAGGCCTCGAGCGCGCGGTTCCGCGGGTACTTCCGCTACTACGTCGGCGATGCCAACGGCACCAACGTCGACTACGCCCCCTCGACCTTCAACTACGGCCCCGCCACCTATGTATGGGGCAACGCCGCGACGGGCGTGTTCCAGCGCGAGCCGGCGCTCCTCGACCAGCGCCCGACGATCGACAGCGCGGGCGGCGGCAGCAATTCCCAGACGATCAACAAGACGACCGGCGCAGTCATGCAGAACCTGCTGTGGGGTGGGCGCGTCGTCACCACCTTCGGTGTCCGCGACGACGGCGTCTATGACAAGCGCGGGACGGAGCCGCGCCTGCTCAAGCCTGACGGCAGCGATTTCAACTACCAGGTGATGAACGGCTGGGCGCCCGGCGACTACTCGTTCAACTCGGGCCGCACGAAGACGGCGGGGGCGGCGGTGCGGCCCTTTCGCGACGTGGGCGTCATCAACCGGGCGGCGCGTGGCGGTGGCGCGACCGGGGCGGCGGCGAAGCTGCTCGACGGCCTCACGCTCACCTACAACGAGTCGGACAGCTTCATTCCCCAGGGTCCGCAGCAAGACGTGTTTCGCAACCAGCTCCCCAATACGCGCGGCGAGGGCAAGGACTGGGGCTTCTGGCTTAACCTGAACGACGGCAAGTTCGTCCTGCGCGTGAACCGTTTCGAGGCGAAGCGGATCAAGACCCGCAACGGCGACGCCGCGACGATCGCGCAGCGCCTCCTGCGGATCGACGTCTACCAGTCGGACAACTGGCAGCTCGTGAACAACGCGCGCACGTGGATCACGCAGTTCAACCCGAACTTCACCGCGGCGCAGGTCGAGGCCGAGATCGCGCGGCAGACCGGACTCTCGATCGAGGAGCAGCACGAGCTCGTGCTGCCGGATCCCGGCATCTCCGCGACGCAGGACGTCGAATCGAAGGGCACGGAGGTGGAACTGAACTTCAACCCGACGAAATATTGGACGGTGCAGGCGTCGGTCAGCGACACGGAGACGACCAACACCAACGTCTCCACCTCAAGCACGGACTGGATCGCGCGGCGCATGCCGATCTGGACGAAGATCGTCGACCCGCGCACCAACACGCCGTGGTGGACGACGAGCTATGGCGGTACGACTCCCCAGCAGGCCTTCACCAACAACGTGGACATCCCGCTCAAGATCATCCTCCAGCAGCAGGGGAAGGCCAATCCCCAGATCCGGAAGTACAAGTTCAAGACCTCGACCAGCTACGGACTGGCCGGGATCACGCAGAACAAATATCTGCGCAACCTGACCGTCGGCGGCGCGCTCCGGTGGGAGGACAAGGGCGGCATCGGCTACTACGGGGTGCAGTCTCTGCCCGCGCAGATCACCGATCTCGATCCGAACCGCCCGATCTACGACAAGTCACACTACTACGTGGACGCGTATGTGAACTACCGGATGAAACTCTTCTCGAACAAGGTGGGAGCGAACGTCCAGTTCAACGTGCGCAACCTCGGGGAGAACGGCCGTCTCCAGCCCGTCGGGGCCTTCCCCGACGGACGCCCCCTGGCGTACCGCATCGTCGATCCGGCGCTCTACATCATGCAGGTGAAGTTCGACCTGTGAGCGGGCGCGTGGAGGTTTGGTTTATTTCGTCGTCGGTTTGATGGCGGACGCGGGCAAGCGCCCGCGAGCGGGCGGCCTACTTCTTCTTGTACACCGTCGCAGGATCGAAGAGGCGCTGGGTCGTGAACTGGAGCTTGAAGGAGGACTGGTCGTCCGGGTTCACGTCTTCGGCGAGCTTGCGGTAGAAGCAGGATTTGTAGCCGTTGTGGCAGCTCGCGTTGGCCGCGCCGGTCTGCTCGACCTTGATCAGCAGCACGTCCTGGTCGCAGTCGGTGCGGACCTCGCGGAGGTGCTGGACGTTGCCGGACTCCTCGCCCTTCACCCAAAGCTTGTTGCGGGAGCGGCTCCAGTAGGTGGCCTTCTTGGTCTTCAGCGTGTGGGTGAGCGACTCGGCGTTCATGAACGCGAACATCAGCACCTCGCCCGAGTGGACGTCCTGCGTGATGCAGGGAATCAGGCCGTCGGGGCCGAACTTCGGCTGCAACGTCGTGCCGAGCTCGATGTCGGCGGTCGTGGTGCGGGCGGGGAAGACGTAGGTGCTCATGTGGAAAAGAGCCCCACCGTGGCGCTTTCGCCCCCGCGGGGCAAGCGGCGCGTGCGGCCTCAGCTGGCAGCGAGCTTCCGCAAATAGTCGTAACTGTAGAGGCCCGAGTTGTGGCCGTCGCTGAAATCGAAACGGACCGCGTAGTTGCCGACGATGGCCCAGCCGACGACCTGTACGCCGGGAAACTTCTTCGGGCCGTCGCCGCCGTACTTGTTGCCCAAAATGTCGGTCTCGCCGATGTTGGCGGCGCTCGGCGAGGCGGCGCGGAGCTTTTCGAAGTCGAAGTAGCTCTCGGCGCCATCGTCCCAGACGATGCCGACTTCCTGGCCGATGAGCTGGATGTTGGTGGGGGCGTGCATGGTGCGGTGGGGTGGAAGAAGAGTTTGTTCCCGGCAGAAGGACAGCAAATTTGACGTGGATGCCCGTTGCGACCCGCGAGAATGCTCGCAGCGTGACGACGATGAGCACCACCACAGACAGCTCGCTTCCGCACATCGTGGTCGTCGGCGCCGGTTTCGCCGGGCTGAATTTTTGCCAGCGCATCCCGTCCCACCGGGCGCGCATCACGATCATCGACCGGCAGAATCACCATCTCTTCCAGCCCTTGCTCTACCAGGTCGCGACGGCCGGTCTCTCCGCGGTGGACATCGCGCAACCGGTGCGGGCGCTCTTCGGCCCGCGGCCCAACCTGACGGTGTTGATGAGCGAGGTGACGGGGTTCGACCTCGCGAACAAGATGGTCAAACACGCCCGCGGGGAACTCACGTACGACTTTCTCATCGTGGCGGCGGGCGGGGTGACGAGCTATTTCGGCCATGCGGACTGGGAACAGTTTGCCCCCGGGCTGAAGACGCTCGACGACGCGCTGCGCATCCGTCGGCAGATCCTGTGCTCGTTTGAGCGCGCCGAGACGGAGAGCGACGCGGCGAAGCGCGATGCGGCGATGACGATCGTCGTGATCGGCGGCGGGCCGACGGGCGTGGAACTGGCCGGGGCGTTTGCCGAGCTGACGCGCACGGTCTTGAACCGGGACTTCGACCACATCGATCCGGCGAAGGCGCGCGTGCTGCTGATCGAGGGGAGTCCGCGGGTGCTCGCGCAGTTCGATCCCGCGCTCTCGGAGAGTGCGCTGCACCAGCTGCAGAAGCTCGGCGTCGAGGTGCGCACGGGGCTGCGGGTGGAGGCGATCCGCGCGGGCGAGGTCGTGGCCGGTGGCGAGACCATCCGGGCGGACAACATCATCTGGGGCGCGGGCGTGGCGGGGGCGGCGATCGCGAAGCAACTGGGCGCCGAGCTGGACCGGGCCGGGCGGGTGAAGGTGCTGCCCGACCTGAGCGTGCCCGGCCACCCGGAGGTGTTTGCCTTGGGCGACATGGTGACGCTGGTGGATGCGAAGGGCGTGACCGTGCCCGGCGTGGCGCAGGGCGCGATCCAGATGGGCGCCCATGCGGCGCGGCTGGTGATGCGCGAGCTGGACGGCGAGGGCTTCGCGCCGGCGGGGCGCGAGGCGTTTGCCTACCACGACAAGGGCTCGCTCGCGACCATCGGACGCTCGTCGGGGGTGGGCGAGATCAAGGGCGTGAAGCTCACCGGGTTCACCGCCTGGCTCGCCTGGCTGATGGTCCACCTCCTGTTCCTGATCGGGTTTCGGAACAAGGTCTCGGTGCTGATCCAGTGGACGTATTCCTATTTCACCTACAAGCGCGGCGCGCGGGTGATCACGGGCGCCACGGGCGGTCCGCCGGCGAACGCGGCGTAGGGCCGCGGGCGCTACTTCGCGAGCGCGGCGAGCTTCGGGGCGAGCTGGCGGTGGATGCCCGCGGCGGCGCGGCGGGCGTCGCGCACGGCGTGGACCACGAGGCTGGGGCCGCGGACGGAATCGCCGCCGGCGAAGACGCCGGGGAGGCTCGTCATCTGGTTGCGGTCGACCACGATGCCGCCCCACTCGTTGACCTTGACCAGTGCGAACTCGCTGTCCTCGGGAAAGGCGACGGGATCGAAGCCGTAGGCGACGAGCACGAGGTCCACCGGCGCGTCGAATTCCGAGCCGGGCACGGCGCGGGGCTTGGAGCGGCCGGAGGCGTCGGGCGCGCCGAGCTCCATGCGCACGCAGCGCACGCCGAGCAGGCCGCCGCGGCCGTCGGGGAGGATCTCGGTCGGGTTGGTGAGGAACTGGAATTCGGCGCCCTCCTCGAGGGCGTTGTAGTACTCCTTGCGGCTGCCGGGCATGTTGGCGAAGTCGCGGCGGTAGAGGCAGACGGCGGACTTGGCACCGGAGCGCAGGGCGGTGCGGAGGCAGTCCATCGCGGTGTCGCCGCCGCCGAGGACGGCGACGCGTTTGCCCCGGACGTCGATCGGTGGCAGGCCGACGAGCTCCGAGTCGACGTTCTTCTGGATGAGGAAGGGGAGGGCCTGCTCGACGCCGCGCAGGGTTTCGCCGGGCACGCCGGCGGTCTTGGACTTCTGCGCGCCGTGGCCGAGGAAGACCGCGTCGTGGGTGCGGCGCAGCTCGGCGAGCGAGACATCGCGGCCGATGGCGACCCCGAGCTTGAACTCGACGCCGCGCTTCGCGAGCAGGTCGACGCGGCGGGCCACGATGGACTTCTCCAGCTTGAAGGCGGGGATGCCGTTGACGAGGAGGCCACCGGGCAGCAGCAGCGACTCGAACACCGTCACGCGGTAGCCGAGTTGGGCGAGCTCGTCGGCGCAGGCGAGGCCGGCGGGGCCGGAGCCGATGATGGCGGCGCGGAGGCCGTTGGACTTGGTGGGGGTGGCGTCGACGGCGCCACGCGCGAAGGCGTACTCGTTGATGAAGCGCTCGACGGAGCCGATGGCGACGGGGTC
>JAPLTR010000328.1 GCA_026398065.1 Verrucomicrobiota bacterium
GCGGCGGGCTGGTCGAGATCGAGGGCGAAAAATGCGTTCTGCGCCTGGGTCGCATCGGGCCGGTCGAGTCCGCCCGCGACATAGATCACCCGGCCCACGAGCGCCCCCGCGGCCATCGCGAGCGGCTTGGGCAGGCGGGGCCACGCGGTGAACGTCACGGCCTTACCGTCCCACCGCGCCAGCCAGACCTCGTCGAAATTGCGTTTGGCGTCGCCGCCGCCGACGAGCAGCACCCCGTCATCGACGTTGACCGAGACCCCGTAGCCCCCGGCAGCCGGGAGTCGGCCGGCGTCGCGCCAGGCGGCGGCCCCGGCCTCGAGCACGAAGACGCGGTCGTACCAGATCTTGGTGCCGCCTTCCCAAGGGCGCTTGTCCGGGAAGTTGGCGCCACCGGCAACGACCAGTGCTCCCCGGCTCACGCCGGCGTAGCTGCCCGCGAATCCTTCGCGGTCGGGAATGGAGGGAAGCTGTTTCCAAACAAGCGGCTTGGTCATGGCAGGGAAAGGCTGGGCGCCCGCGCAACCGGCGAGGCCGAGGAAAAGAGCACCGAAGAGGGTGAGGGGGCGGGGCATGGGCGGGGAAGCGAACCGAGGGTAGGGTGATGCCACCGGCGGGAGGCACGGGCCAATGGCGGAACGGTGGCCCTATTGTTGCACCAGTGGCGGGCCGGGTGCGAGGCCGAAGGCGCACCGGGCCGCTTGCGAAAGCGTCGTCCGGTGTTACAACCTGCATCCCATGCCGATCTACGAGTACTACTGCGCCGGCAACCACACGGTGTACCAGTTCTACGCCAAGACCCTCGCCCAGGGACAAACCACGCCGCGCTGTCCCGACAATCCGAAGTTCAAGCTCCGCAAGCTCGTCTCCGCCTTCGCGGTCACCAAGGGCGGACGGGCGGACGAGTCCGCCACACCGCCACCGGACACCGGTGCCGGTGATTCGCCGGACGAGGCCCGCATGGAGGCGGCGATGGGCGCGATGGAAAAGGAGTTCTCCGGCATCGATGAAAACGATCCGCGCGCGATGGGCCGGATGATGCGCAAGATGGCGGAGGTGACCGGGGAGCCGATCGCCGGCGAAATGGAAGAGGTCGTGCGCAAGCTCGAGGAGGGCACCGATCCGGAGGCACTGGAGTCCCAGATGGGCGGAGGCGAGGAGCCCGGCGAGGGTGGGCCGGCCGATGGCGAAGCCCAGCCGCCCGGAGCCCGGGGCCGGGAGCCCAAGCACCGCTTCAAGGCGCGGCAGCCCCTGCGCCGCGACCCGAAGCTCTACGACTACGAGTGAGCCGGTGCGCCGCGGAATTCGCGCGCCGCGAAATCGGTTTGGTTTCAGGGGATTCGTCTGTTTGGCTGAAAGGCTATGTCGTCGCCTGAACTCCTTTCCCGCATCGAAGCCGCCAAGCGCGCCGTCCTCGCCCAGACCGAGCTCTTGCACCGGGAGTTTGGCCGGGCCGAGAGCAAGTGGAAGTACGATGGGACGCGGGTGACGGCGGTGGACGTCGCCATCTCGGAGAACATCTTTCGCGAGCTGGGCGCGCAGTTTCCCGCCGATCAGTATTTCAGCGAGGAACTGGCCGAGACCGACGTGCCGACGCCCGTGACCGCCCGCTTTTCCTGGGTGCTCGACCCGATCGACGGCACGAACAATTTTGCGCTGGGCATCCCGCATTGCGCGATCTCGCTGGCCCTGTGCGAACAGGGCGTGCCGGTCTACGGCGTCGTCTATGACCTGAGCCGGCGCGTGCTGATGCATGGCGGCCCGGGATTCGGGATGCACGACGGCGACAAGACTCCGCACGTCAGCACCGCCGCGTTTTCCAAGGAGACGCTCGTGGGTTTCCACAGCCCGTTCGACAAGACCCTCATGCCGATGGCGAGCGGGGTGCTGTCCCAGTTCAAGATCCGCGGACTCGGCAGCGCAACCCTGCACCTAGCCTATGTGGCGGCGGGCATCCTCGATGGCTGCGTCGATTACAACGTGAAGATCTGGGACCTCGCCGCGGCGATTCCGCTCGTGCGCGCCGCCGGCGGCGAGGTGCATTTCCTCAATGGCGAACAGCTGCCGATGAAAGTATTCGATTTGAAGATGAAGCGTATTATCTACGTTGCCGGTAGCTCTGCCATGTGCGCCCGGCTGCAAGCCTTGATGAACGCCTAGGCCGCGGCGGGAGGGGAGCGGGGCGATTTTTATTTCGATCCCGGCGACACCGGGGGCTAGGGTGGCTGTCACACCCCCTATGGGCGGTGGGCGAATTCCGCCCGCCGCAGAGAATTGCTTTCTTTCTATGAAAACTCCAACGCAGGCAGAAGTCGCCCAACGTGCCTATCAACTGTGGACCGAGCAGGGCAGTCCCCATGGTCGTGACATCGGATTCTGGCTCGAAGCCGAGCAGCAGCTCATGGCCGATGTCGCGAAGGCCAAAGCCGAAGCCACCGTCACTCCCTCCGCCTCCCGCAACGGCGGATCGGCCATGCCCCCGGCGATGTCCGAGCGGGTCATCGGCGAAATGGCCTCGGAGAGCGCCGTCGAGTATGATCTTTCCCCGGCCCCCTCCGATCAGGACGCGATCAAGGCGGCGCTGCAGAAGAAGGAGGCGCGGGCCCCCAAGGTCTCCCATAGTACGGCACCCAAGGCCCATCCGGTCGAGTCGGGCAAGCCGCTCTGGGACCGGCCGCACTCTTCCTGAAGGCCGGCTCCGGCAGTCCGTGACGTAACCGATAGACGGATACGTCGCTTGGGCGGGCCCGGGCACGACGCGAATCCAGCGACGCAGGCGGGCGAATCTCGTTCCACCGCCGCCTGCGCCCGCCCTCACACCTGATAGGTCTTCAGCGGGACGGGATCGAGCACCTTGGAATTGGGGGCCTTTTCCGCGAGCTGCTGGACAAACCAGGCGCGGGCCGCGGGATCGCCGTGGGTGAGCACGATGCTGCGGGCGCCGGTCTGCACGGCGAATTCCAGGAGTTCCTCGCGGTCGGCGTGACCGCTGAGTTCGAAGCGATCGACGCGGGCCTTGATCTTGGCCTTCACGTGGGCCGTCTCGAAGACGAAGGTCTCGCCGGGCTTGGAGGCGAGGAGCTTGCCGCCGTGGGTGTCGGGGTCGCAGTAGCCGACGAAGCCGATCGTGTTGCGGGCGTTGCCGAGGAGGCCGGAGGCGAGGGTGTAGCTCGGCGTCCGCTCGACCAGCATGCCGGAGCTGATGATGTAGAGGCCGTTTTGCTGCGGATCCTCGCCGGCGACCAGCTTGCGCGGGGTGGGCTTGATCTTCAGCTCCTTGATGATGCCGCGGTTGAAATTCACGTGCTTCGTCTTGCGGCTGATCTCGTCGAAATAGTCGGCGAGGTCCATGCCGAGGCCCGAGGCGAAGATCGGGCACTCGACGAGGCGGCCGAATTTCCGCGCGTCGTGGACGATCGCGAGGATCTCCTGCATGCGGCCGAGGGCGAAGACCGGGAGCAGAAACGAGCCGCCGCGCTGGATGGTGTCGTTGATCGTGGTGACGAGGCGGGCGACCTCGTTGACGCGCTCCTTGCCCGGGGGACGCTCGGTGGTGCCGCGGGTCGTCTCCATGATCAGCGTGTCGAAGTGGCCGGAGGGGAACTTGGCGCCGAGCAGGGTGCGCTGGTTCTCGAAGAGCACGTCGCCCGTGATGAAGATCTGGCGGTGCTTGTAGTGCAGTTCGACGCCGGCGGCGCCGGCGACGTGGCCGGCCGGGTGGAAGATGACCTCGATGTCGTCCTTCGCGCCACGGAAGTGCTTGGCGTGGCCGAAGGGCAGGCCGTTGAGGCGCTTGCCGATGCGGTCGATCTCGTCGTGGGTGAAGAGCGGGTAGTCGGGGATGTTGTCCTCCTCCTTCTGGCGCATCATCACGTTGGCGGAGTTGTGCAGCATGCGCTCGATGAGCATGCGGCTCGACGTCGTCATGATGACGGGCGTGTTCGGGTGCTCCCGCATCACGACGGGCAGGCTGCCGATGTGATCCAAGTGGCAGTGCGTGATGATGATGAAATCGAGCGTGACGCCGCGCAATTTGGCCAGGTCGGGGCAGGCGCCGCGGCCGATGCCCTTCGGGTTTAGGCCGCAATCCACCAAAATGTTGAGATCGCCGAGTTGGATGAACAGCGAATTGGCACCAATGCCGCCTTCGCGGTTCAGGTCTGTGAGCTTCATGAACAGGGCAACAAAAACTATTAGCTAGCCAAGAACGAGGACGAAGTTTCGGAAATGTTTCAATCGCGCGGCACTGTCATGTCGAAGGGCGGCAAAATGACGTGCACTTTTTGGCCGAGATCGTCGACGCCGTGGAAACTCCCGTGCGCCTGCGCATCGAGGCCGGTGACGTGGTAGCTGTTGTAGGAGAACTCCTCACCAGGGGAAAGCCGCGGCGTCTCCCCGACGATCTTGTCGCCCTCGATCACGAGGCGCGTGCCGTCGGCGTGCACGACGACCCATTTCCGGCCGAGGAGCGTGACGGTGCGTTCGGAGTGGTTTTGAATCGTGATGAAGTAGACGAAAGCGTGGGGTTTGTCGGCGGGGAGGCTCGCACCACCGTGGTGGTAGTGGAGTTTGTCGAGCCGGGCGGTGAGGCCGGGCAGTTCGCAGGAAGGGCAGGACACACCGTCAAGAGACGCGGAAACGCGCGCGCGGCAAGCGCGGCGTGCAACGATGCGCTTTCGGCCTTGCCGCGTGCGCGGTCGCGGCGCACAAACGCGCACTTATGGCCAAACTCGCCTTGCTCTCCGTCAGTGACAAACGCGGTCTCGTGGAGTTCGCCACGGCGCTCGTGCGCACGCACGGGTACACGTTGCTCTCGACGGGCGGCACGGCCAAGCTCCTCGCCGAGCGCGGTCTCCCGGTGACCGAGGTCAGCCAGCACACCGGCTTCCCCGAGATCATGGAGGGCCGCGTGAAGACCCTGCACCCGAAGATCCACGGCGGCCTGCTCTGCCGCCGCGACAAGGCCGACCACCTCGCGCAGGCGAAGGCCAACGCCATCGAGCTGATCGATCTCGTGGTCGTGAACCTCTATCCCTTTGAGGAGACCGTGGCGAAGCCCGGCGTGCACTTCGAGGAGGCCATCGAGAACATCGACATCGGCGGGCCCTCGATGCTACGCAGCGCCGCGAAGAACCACGAGAGCGTGAGCGTGGTGTGCGACCCGGCCGACTACGACGCCGTGCTCGCCGCGATGGCGCCGGGCGCCAGTCCCGCCGCGCTGCTGGAACTGCGCCGCAAGCTCGCCCTCAAGGTCTTCCAGCGCACCGCGCGCTACGATGCGGCCATCGCAAAATACCTCGAGGCGCAGGCCACCGAGCCGGACCTCGAGGCACTGAGCGGTTTCCCCGAGACCCTTTCACTCTCGTGGAAAAAGGCGCAGTCGCTCCGCTACGGCGAGAATCCCCACCAGAAGGCCGCGCTCTACGGCACCTTTCACGAGCATTTCGCCCAGCTCCAGGGCAAGGAGCTCTCGTATAACAATATCTTGGACATCACTTCGGCGACCTACCTTATCGGCGAGTTCGAGCGCCCGACGGTCGCGATCCTCAAGCACACCAACCCCTGCGGTGTGGCCAGCGCGGATACGCTGATGGCCGCCTGGGACAAGGCCTATGCGACGGACCGGCAGGCGCCGTTCGGCGGCATCATCATCGTCAACCAGACGCTCGACGGCGACCTGGCCAAGGCGATCGCGGAGATCTTCACCGAGGTGATCATCGCCCCGCGGTTCAGCGACGAGGCGATGGCGATCTTCTCAAAGAAGAAGAACCTGCGCCTGATGATCGCCAAGGGTGGCATCGGCGCCGATGCGCTGCAGGAGATCCGCTCGGTGGTCGGCGGCGTCCTCGTGCAGGACCGCGACCGCACCCTCGGCAACGTGAAGGAGTTCAAGGTCGTCACCAAACGCGAACCGACGCCCGACGAATGGGCCGCGATGCTCTTCGGCTGGAAGGTCGGCAAGCACGTGAAGTCGAACTCCATCGTCTACTGCCGCGGCGAGCAGACGCTCGGCGTCGGCGCCGGCCAGATGGCCCGCGTGGACAGCTCGCGCATCGCGGTGTGGAAGGCCGGCGAGGCGGGCCTCGATCTCCGCGGGTCCGTGGTCGCGAGCGAGGCGCTCTTCCCCTTCGCGGACGGCCTCATCGCCGCCGCCTCCGCCGGCGCGACGGCCGCGATCCAGCCGGGCGGCTCGGTGCGCGACGCGGAAGTGATCGCCGCGGCCGATGAGCGCGGCATGGCGATGGTGTTCACCGCCTCCCGCCATTTTAAGCACTAAGTCGAGGCGCGGACGGTTGGCTGTTGCCATTCGTCCGCGTGGAGTATTTTTCCACCCTCCATGTTTCTCACGCCAGCATTGCGCTCGCGTCCCGTAACCCGCAATTCTCCTTCGCAACCCTCCGTGCGTCCGCTGACCCCTCATGCTTGAGACGATTCTGGATCAGTTCCAAGGCACCCCATTGTCGCTCTGGGGCCCCTTTGTGGTGCTCATCCTGGCGGCTGCGGGCGGCTCCGTGGTTCCAGCGGATCTTTCCGCCGGCCAAGCAGGACAAGGTCGAGGCGCTGTTCGAGCGCCACGGCTCGGCCGGCATGTTCCTCGGCCGGTTTCTGCCGGGCTTGCGCGCCCCGATCTTTTTCACCGCCGGCTCGATGAAGGTCTCGTACCTCAAGTTCATCTGCTTCGACGGTTTCGCCGCGCTGATCAGTGTGCCGTTCTTCGTCTGGCTCGGGCACTGGCTGTGGGTCACCTTCCAGGACAACATCGAGGAGCTCAACCGCACGCTGGCGATGACGCATTCCTTCTCCCGCTGGATCGTGGTGATCGCGGCGGTGGCGGCGGTGGGTCTGTGGCTCTGGTCTAAACGGGCGAAGAAGAATACCTAATAGGAAAATTACTCAATCCCGCCGCCTCCAAGCTTTTCCGGTGGCGCGGCGGAGGGAATTGCCTCACGGTTGGCGGATGTTCGACCCCGTTGAAAAACTAAAGGAGTTCATCCGTCATCAAAGCGTGTCCGCCGATCCGAAGTTCAAGGACGGCATGAAGGGCGCCCAGGAGTTCGTCTCTGGCCTGCTGGCCTCGCTGGGGTTCGCCGTCGAGGTCGTGAAGACGGACATGCACCCGATCATTTTCGCCCAGCGCGCCGGCGATCCGAGCTGGCCGCACGTGGTGATCTACGGCCATTACGACGTGCAGCCGGCCGATCCGCTCAACCTCTGGAAGACTCCCGCTTTCGAGCCCACCATCGTGGGGAACCGGATCTTCGGCCGCGGCGCCGCCGACAACAAGGGCCCGCTGATGACCAACATCACCGCTGTCGCCCAGTTGCTCGAGGCCAACCCGAAACTGCCGTTGCGCATCACGTTTCTCATCGAGGGCGAGGAGGAGATGGGCAGCCCCAGCTTCCCGAAGTTCCTCGAATCCCACAAGGACCGCCTCGGGGCCGCGGACTTCGTCTACCTCTCCGACACGGCGCTGCCCACGCCCGACCAGGTCGTCCTGACCTGCGGACTGCGCGGGCTCGCGCTGTTCGACGTGCACGTGACGGGCGCCAAGGGCGATCTCCACTCGGGACTGCACGGCGGCGTGCTGCGCAACCCGATCCAGGCCCTCGCCGAGATCATCGCCACGCTGCACACGCCCGACGGCCGGGTGAACGTGCCGGGCTTCTACGACGACGTGCTCGACGTGCACCCGTGGGAGCGCGACGAGCTGAAGAAGCTCGGGGCCGACGAGAAGGCCTACAAGGAGTTCCTCGGGATCGATACTTTTTATACGACCCCGGGCTTCTCGCCCTTTGAGGCCCTGCGGTTCCAGCCCACGCTGGAGTTCAACGGCATCGGCGGCGGCTACCAGGGGGAGGGGACGAAGACCGTCATCCCGAGCAAAGCGTTCACCAAGATCAGCTGCCGCCTCGTGCCCAACCAGACGCCGGAAAAGATCAAGCAGCTCGTGATGGACACGATCCGCGCGCGCACCCCCTCGGGGGTGAAGGTGGAGTTCGTCGACCAGCACAAGGGCGATCCCTACGTCGTGGTGCCGCCGGACCGCTCCAACACGCCGAAGAACCAGTCGCCCGTGCTCGCGCGCGCGTTTCGCGCCGCGGACCAGGCTGTCACCGAAGTGTGGGGCCGCGCCCCGCTGTACCTGCGCGAGGGCGGCAGCGTGCCGATCATCGCCGACATCAAGCGCGTGACCGGGTTGGACTCGGTGATGTTCGGGCTGTTTTTGCCCGAGGACAACCTGCACGCCCCGAACGAAAGCTTTAACCTCGACGTGATGAAGAAGGGGATCGAGACGACGCGCCGCGTGCTGCTGGCGCTGGCGAAGTAGGTGGGGGGCGGAGCTCTGGGGGTAGGGACGGCTCTCCGAGCCGTCCGCCATCGGACGTACGTATCCGGATGGCGCATACGCATGCCCTGAAGCGGACGCCTCGGAGAGGCGTCCCTGCAGATCCGATCCCACAAAAAAGCCCCGGCGGTGAGGCCGGGGCTTTGGTTTGAAAGGGAAGCGTACGCGCTTACTTCAGCGGCGTGGGCGACGCGGCGGGAGCACCGAGGCCGGCACCACCGGCGGCCTTGATGAGGATGAGATCGACGCGACGGTCTTTCTCCATCGTGGCGGCGTCGGCATTGGGCTTGGCCTCAAGGCTGCCCTTGGAGTTGGCCTCGAGCTTGTCGGCGGCGACGCCGATCGAGATCAGGTACTTCTTGACGGCATTCGCACGGCGATCACCGAGGCCGAGATTGTACTCGGCGGTGCCGCGCCAGTCGCAGTGGCCCTCGAGCATGATCCGCATGCCGGGATTCAACGCCAGATAGTCTTTGGCCGCCTTAAGCTTCTCGCGCTCGCTGGGCTTGATCGAGGACTGGTCGAATTCGAAGTACACCGTGCTGCCCGCGAGGGCGGTGCGGTTCATGCCGGTGAGTGGGTCGAAATCGTCTTTGGGCGCGAGCTTGGAATCGAGGTCCGAAACCGTGCTGAGATTCTGCGGAGGGGCGATATTTTCGCCGCCACCGGTAGGCCCGAGGGTGGCATTCGGATCAGGCCGGATCGGCTTTTTTGCGCAGCCCGCGAAGACAAGTGCGGTACCGGCGAGGACGAGACAAAGTTTCTTCGAGACAAGTTTCATGAGAAAGAGAGTGGTAAGGACGCGAACAAAAACCTTTGGGCAAACGACTTCGCCCCCGCAAGGTTTTTACACGGTCTTTTTCGGCTCGATGAGGCCGACCTCGAGCGCGTAACGCGTGAGACTGGCCACATCGTGGAGGTTGAGCTTCCGCATCAGGTTGGTGCGGTGGGTGTCCACGGTCTTCACGCTGATGCCGAGCTTGGCGGCGATTTCCTTCGTGCTGTGGCTCTCGGCCACGAGCTGCAGGATCTCGCGCTCGCGGTCGGTGAGGAAGTCCGGGGCGCTGCTGGTGGCGGGGTTGGCGACCACGTTGCGGAGGAGGGCGGCGACCGCGGGACCGAAATAAGTGCCACCGTTGGCGACGGTCTCCAAGCCCTTCTTAAATTCGAAGAGCCCGGCCGTCTTCTCCACAAAACCGTGCGCACCGGCCTCCAGCATCTCACGGACGAGGACGGGGTTTTCGTGGCCCGAAAACACCAGCACGCGCATCTGGGGCAGCTTCTTGCTGATGCGGCGGAGGATATCGACGCCGTTCAGACCGGGGAGCTTGGCGTCCAGCACGCACACGTCGGGCTGCGTGTCCAGACAGAGCTGCACGGCCGACTGGCCGTCACCCGCTTCGCCCACGAGCTTGTAGTTGGCATCCAGCCGCAGAATCTCGACCAACATTTCGCGGATCGCGGTTTGGTCTTCGATGATGACAAGTCGTTTCATGTGCGGCGTTATAAATGGCCACGGTGGTGGGCCGACCGGGATTCGAACCCGGAACCAATTGCTTAAAAGGCAACTGCTCTACCATTGAGCTATCAGCCCCCATTCCGTGGGAACGAGACAAATGGGTTTTGGTCACGGGGGTTGGCAAGAAATTTCGCCCTCAATGCCACGCACCGTCATTGACCGAACCTCCAGCGGGCCCTATGCAGGCCATTCTTTCCACACATCTTGGGAACAATTCAAAAATATACCCATCAGACGGAGGCAGAACGTATGTCCTCCAAAGCTCAAGAAGTCGCCTTCGACCGTACCCTTGTCGACCGTTTCAAAAACGGGGACCAGTCCGCCTTCGATGAAATGGTCACGCGCTATTGGGACCGCATCTACTCGATGGTGCACCAGCTCTTGCGCAACCAGCAGGATGCCGAGGAGGTTACGCAAGACGCCTTCATCCGGGCGCACCGGGGCCTGGGGAACTTTCGCGGCGATTCGGCCTTTTCGACCTGGCTCTACCAGATCGCCACCAATCTCGCGCGCAACCGGTACTGGTACTGGTGGCGCCGCAAGCGCGACAAGTCCGTCTCCTTCGACGCCCCGGTCAGCTCCGAAAACGACATGACGCTCGCCGACATCATCCCCGCCGAGGTCGAGTCGCCGGACGACATCACGGTCAATCAAGAGTTCGTAAATCGGATCGGGCAGGGGATGGAAAAAATTTCAGCCAAGCACCGCGAGATTCTCGTCTTGCGGAACATCAAGAACATGTCCTACGAAGAAATCGCCGCCATTCTGGGCATCTCCGTGGGTACCGTAAAAAGCCGAATCGCACGCGCACGCGAAAGCCTCCGCTCGAAGCTCGGCGAGGACTTCAAAACCTGACCGGACTGACCACCACAACGACCGCCATGAAAGACTCAGAATTCATCGAACTGCTCAACCTCTACCTCGATCACGAGATCTCCGCCGCCGATGCGGCCCGGCTCGAGGCGGAGGTCCAGGCGAGCCCCGAGCGCCGCCGCGTTTACCAACAATACTGCCGGATGCAGAAGGCCTGCACGCTGCTGGCCAAGGACTTCGTCGACGAGAGCGTCCCGGCCGACAACCGCAAGGTCGTCGCCTTCGAAGAGGCCCGCCGCTCGCCGTGGGGCGCCAGCACCTTTGCCTTTGGCGGAGCCGTGGCCGCCGCCGCCTGCCTCGCCGTGTTTTTTGTCACCCGCAACAACGCCACCGCTCCCGCCGGAGCTCCCGCGCTTAACGTCGCGGCCGTGACCGCTCCCGCTCCCGTGGTACCGCCGGCCGAGACGAAGGTCGTCGTCGCCCCGGCCACCGGTGGCCTGGCGCTGGACAATGGCATCGGCCGCACGGTCTCGATGCCGCTGACCCGTCGCAACGAATTGCAGCCGGTGATCGCCACCCGCGCCCTCTTCCTCGCCAACGCGCCCGGCGCCCAGCCCGTGGCCGCAACCGAGGCCGCCCCGCAGCTCGACTGGATCAACAGCCTCCAGATCGCTCCGATGCAACGCGTGCCGGCCGAGGACCTGCGTTTCGAGTCGAGCGCAGCCGACGCATCGAAGAACGCGACGTTCACCAGCCGCAACCGGCCCCTCTCGCAGGGCGTGGTCGAAAAGACCGCGTTTCAGATCACCAAGTAAATCCGGGCGACCAGTCCTTTCCTGTTTTCCCCGAGGCGGCCTGCGAA
>JAPLTR010000455.1 GCA_026398065.1 Verrucomicrobiota bacterium
TCGTATACTCTCCCACGTCGAACTCCTCGTGAGCCGACCAACCAAAGACAAACCAATGAAAAACGACACCATCACCCTAGCGGCCCTCCTCGGCACCATCGTTGCCAGCGCCGCGTTTCAGCTTTCTTCCCAGGCCCAGGTCAGTGTGGAAGCCATCGTCGGCTACGGCAGCGTAATCGCGCTGCTCGGAGTCGCCGCGTTGGAATACCGCATCAGCTGGAAATGGCTCGGTGGCCGCTAAGTTAAGGCCGCAGAGATAGAAAACCCTGCAACAGGGGCTCGGGCGCACGCCCGGGCCCCTTTTTATTTTTGGCGGGCGCGTCGAACGGAAATCGGGCATGCCTTCGACGCAAACTTTCCGGATTTGGGCCAGTTTTAGACAAATCCCGCGCCCCATGACGCTTCCCTGGCATACACCGACACACTCCGAACGCATGGAGGATGCCTCACACGATGACTCTTGGAAATCATGGTTTCAGCTTTACGGCCAGAAACTGCTGCTTTGCGCCCGTCAGTGGACGCGCACTGCGGCGGACGCAGAAGACGTCGTCCAAGAGGCTTTCGTGCGGTTCTGGCGCCACCAACGCCACCTGCCGGGTGAACCGATGGCGCTCCTCGTCACGTCGGTTCGCCGGGCGGCCTTCGACCTCGCGCGTCGCGAGTCGCGCCGGACGGCCCGGGAGGAACTGGCCGAGGGGGGCATCGAGGACAACCCGCCGCTGTTTCATCCGTCGCTGGACGGCGACGACCGGCGAGACGCCATCGAGGCCGCGCTCCGCCAGCTCCCTGAGGAACAACGCGAGGTGCTCGTGCTCAAGATCTGGGGCGAACTTACCTTCGAACAAATTGGGGTCGAAATGGGCGTTTCGACCAACACCGCCGCGTCGCGCTACCGCTACGCCCTCGCCGCGCTCCGCAAAGAACTGACCGCCGCCGACTGCCATGGATGACGATTTTTCCCAGCTTGAAGCCGAATTGAAGCGCCTGCGCCCCGCGGCGCCTCCCCGCACGATGGTGGCCCGCCTCGAACGCGAACTCGGCCCGGCCGAGGCCCGGCCGACCTCCGGCCGCCTGACCCGCGAGTGGTGGTTTTGGGCGGGGACGCTCCCGGCCGCCGCCGCGGTCGCCGTCATGCTGCTGGTCGCCTCCCGGAACGTCCCCGCCAAATCGAAGATCGCCCCAGCTCCGTTGGTCGCCGCCGCCGCCGCGGCGAGCGAGCCCGAGCCGGCGGTGTTCAAGCCGGTGGCCGCCGAGAATGTCCTCTACGCCGTGGCCGACGAAGGCCTCGTCACGCTCGCCGACGGCACGGCGGCCCGCCGCGAACGACTCAACTTTGTGGATACGATCACGTGGAAAAATCCCCGCACCAACGCGTCCGTCCGGTGGACCGTGCCGCGCGAGGAAATCCGGGTCGTGCCCGTGAAATTCCAGTGACCCTCCCAAGCTCAGACCCACCCGTTTCATCCACCTGTTCTCCCTTTCATTTATGAATACATCGATTCGCACGATCCTCCCGCTCCTCGGTCTCGCCCTGGCGTCTCCGACCTTCGCCGCCGACTCCACTCCGGCCCCGGCTGTTCCGAAACCCGATCCCAAGGCGCGCAAGGAAGTGCGCGTCATCACCTCGACGGATGGCGCTCCCGGCCAGCATCGCATCCTGCGGCGCGAGCCCGGGGAGATGGAGTCAGTGACGTTTCTCGGTGTGGAGGCCGGTCCCGTCTCAGCGACACTCGTTGCGCAACTCGGGCTGGCCGAGGGCAACGGCCTCGTGGTCAACCAAGTGCTGCCCAACAGCCCGGCCACCGGGGTGCTCAAGCCGCACGACATCCTCCTCAAGCTCGACGACCAGATCCTGATCGAACAGCGGCAGCTGGCGGTGCTCGTCCGCGGCCACAAGGAGGGCGACGAGGTCACCCTGACCTACCTGCGGGGCGGGAAACAGGCGACGGCCAAGGTCAAGCTCGCGAAACACGAC
>JAPLTR010000263.1 GCA_026398065.1 Verrucomicrobiota bacterium
CCGTTCGTGGACAAGAGCTGGTTCCCCTCCCTCAACACGACGTACAACCTCTCCCGCAACCTTCAGCTCCGCTTCGGCGCCGCGAAATCCATCGGCCTCCCCGACTACAACGACCTCACTCCCGGCGCGCCCACGATCAGCGATCCCACCTCAACCGCCCGCGGCAAGGTCAGTCTCTTCAATCCCGGCCTGAAGCCCTTCACCGTCGAAAACTACGATCTCAACCTGGAGTACTACTTCGGTCAGGGCGGTCTCATCTCCGCCTCGGTCTTCCGCAAGACCTTCAAGAACTCCATCGTCGACGCCACGCAGACACTGGACCCGGCCACCGCCGCCGCCCTCGGCATCGCCCAGGGCCAGTTGGGCAATCCCTTCGACCAGTACGACGTCAGCTACAAATTTAACATCCCCGATACTGGCCACTATAACGGTGTCGAATTCAGCTACGCCCAGCGTTTTTCCTTCCTGCCGAAACCGTTCAATACCCTCGGCCTCCAGATGAACGCCACCTTCCTCGGCGTCGATCCCATCAGTTCCAATCGCGTGCTCAACAACAACCCCGCCGATCCCAACCTCAACGCCGCGCTGCTCAACGCCGCCAACAAGAACCTCGAGGTCTCCGCCGTGAAGCGCGCCTTCAACGTCGTGCTCAACTACAGCGTCGGCAAGTTCGGCTTCACCGTCACCTCCAACTACACCGGCAAGGTGCTGAAGACCGTCAACCGCCTCACCGTCAAGTACAGCAACGAGGCGGTGAACCGCTACCCCTTCGAATACATCTACCAGGCCCCTCGTGAGCTCGTCGATCTCCGCGTCGACTACAAGTACAGCCGCAAGTTCACGCCCTATTTCCAAGCCCGGAATGTCCTCGGCCGCGCCATCGTGACCTCCACCGCCTTCCTGCCCTCGAACCGGGCCGAGTACGGCGACCCGATCTACGAACTGGGTGTCCGCGGCGTCTGGTAAAAACGCCGCGACCGCCTTCTTGGCGGACTGTCATCCTCCCGACCCCGCGTTGCCGCTTGTCTCCCGGCTCCGCGGGGTCTTTTTTTAGACCCTTCGCTTAACGCGATAAGCATCCTCATCCGCGCCAATCGCGCCCAGCGTGGTCATAAGCAACTCCTCCATGAAACTCCGCCCCGTCGCCCTCAGCCTCTTCGCCGCCCTTGCCTCCGGTGCGTGCGCCGCCGACCAGCTCGCGGTCACCGTCACCCACGACCTCGCCATCGCGCGGCCGTCCGAGACCATCACCGTCCCCTGGACCGAGGTCTCCAAGGCCATCCCCGGCGCCCTTCTCCAGCATCTCGCCGTCAAGGACTCCGCCGGCCGCAGCCTCCCCTATCAGGTCACCAACGTCCTCCCGCAGGCCAAGGACCCCACCGGCAAGGGCGTCGCCTACGGCGAACTCATCTTCCAGCACGACTTCGCCGCCGGCGAAAAGTCCGCCACCTTCACCGTGGAAAAACTCGAGGCCGTTGCCCCGGTCTTCCCGACCAAGGCCTTCGCCCGCTACATCCCCGAGCGCCTCGACGACTTCGCCTGGGAAAATGACAAGATCGGCCACCGCACCTACGGCCCGGCCCTCGCCGCGCCCGACGAACCCAAGGTCGGCAAGGAGGTCCTCGTCACCTCCGGCCTCGATGTCTGGTGCAAGCGCGTCAGCTACCCCATCGTCGACCGCTGGTATAACAAAGGCCACGACCACTACCACAAGGACGAGGGCGAGGGCATGGACATGTATCAGGTTGGCCCTTCCCGCGGTTGCGGCGGCACCGGCATCTGGGACGGCACGCAGCTCGCCGTCGGCCGCAATTACAAATCGTGGAAGGTCATCGCCAACGGGCCCATCCGCGCCGTCTTCGAGCTCACCTACGATGCGTGGGCTGCCAACGGCATAAAGGTCGCCGAGGTCAAGCGCTTCACCGTCGATGCCGGCCACAACCTCGACCAGATGGACAGCACCTTCACCGTCACCGAGGGCACCGCCACCGAGCTCACCGTCGCCATCGGCCTCAACAAGACTCCCGGCGACAAGAACCAGGACGCCAAAGTGGACCTCACCTCGACGCCCGCGCAGGGCTCCCTCGCGCAATGGGTCGTCCAGAAGACCAACGGCCAGCTCGGCACCGCCGTGATCGTCCCGACCGGTTCCTTCAAGGGCCTGGCGGCCGACAAGCTCAACGAGCTCGTCCTCGCCAAGGCCACGCCCGGACAGCCCCTCCGCTACTACGTCGGCGCCGGCTGGTCCAAGGCCGGCGAGTTCACGACCAAGGAGTCGTGGAACGCCTACGTCGCCGCCTGCGCCGCCCGCGCCGCCTCCCCGGTCAAGGTCACCGTCTCCGCCAAGTAATCTTCCTCCATGAAACTTCATTATTTCCCCACGCCCGAGGCGACCAACACGCTCTCCACCGACGAGCTCCGCTCCCGCTTCCTCATCGGCGGGCTCTTTCAGCCGGGCGCCGTCATCGCGCACTACACCGACCTCGACCGCATGATCTGCGGCTCGGCCGTGCCGACCACCGCCCCGCTCGGCCTGCCGGCCGACAAAGAGCTCGGCACCTCGTTCTTCCTCGAGCGCCGCGAAATCGGTATCCTCAATGTCGGTACGGGCTCCGGGGTCGTCCGCGTCGCCGGCGCCGCCCACACGCTCGGCACCCTTGACTGCCTCTACATCGGTCTGGGCGAAAAGGATGTCACCTTTGAGAACAGCCCCGGCGGCCAGGCGCAGTTCTACTTTGTCAGCACGCCCGCCCACGCGAAGCACCCGACCGCCGTCGCCCGCCGCGCCGACGCCGTCGCCGCGCCCATCGGCGATGTCACCAAGGCCAACCGCCGCACCATCCGGAAGTACATCCACCTCGAGGGCATCAAGAGCTGCCAGCTCGTCCTCGGCTTCACCGAGTTCGAACCCGGCAGCATCTGGAACACGATGCCCCCGCACACCCACAGCCGCCGCACCGAGATCTACCTATACTTCGACCTCGGCGACAACATCGCGATGCACTTCATGGGCGAGCCCCAGGCCACCCGCCACCTCGTCGTCCGCGACCGCGAGGCCGTCCTCTCCCCCGCGTGGTCGATCCACTGCGGCGTCGGTACCGGCGCCTACCGCTTCGTCTGGGCCATGGGCGGCGACAACCAGGTCTTCGCCGACATGGACCCCGCCCCCATCGCCACCCTCAAATAACCCTCCCTCTCCTCCATGAGCTCGATCCTCGACAGTTTTAAACTCAACGGCAAAACCGCCGTCGTCACCGGTGCCGCCCGCGGCCTCGGTCAGGGCATGGCCCTCGCCCTCGCCGAGGCCGGCGCCGACATCGTCGCCGTCGACATCCTCGCCGCCGACGACACCCAGCAGCAGGTCCGCGCCCTCGGCCGGAAATGCTCCACCGTCGTGGGCAACCTCGGCGACCGCGCCCAGCTTCCCGGCGTCATCGCCGAGGGCAAGAAGCTCTCGGGGCACCTCGACATCCTCGTCAATTGCGCGGGCATCATCCGCCGCGAGAACTTCGAGGCCTTCACCGAGCGCGACTGGGATGACGTGATGGGCATCAACATCGACGCCGTGTTCTTCCTCAGCCAGCTCTTCGTCCGCGAGGCCCTCGCCCGCAAGGGCTCCGCCAAGATCATCAACATCGCCTCGATGCTCTCCTTCCAGGGCGGCATCCGCGTCCCGTCCTACACCGCCTCCAAGAGCGCCGTGCAGGGTCTCACCCGCCTCATCGCCAGCGAACTCGGCGGCCGGGGCATCAACTGCAATGCCATCGCCCCCGGCTACATGGCCACCGACAACACCGCGCCGCTCCGCGCCGACGCCGACCGCAGCGCCTCCATCCTCGCCCGCATTCCCGCCGGCCGCTGGGGCACCCCGGACGACCTCAAGGGCGCCGTGGTCTTCCTCGCGTCGTCCGCCTCCGACTATGTCAACGGCTACACCGTGGCGGTCGACGGCGGCTGGCTGGCCCGATAGCCCCGGCATTTTTGTCCAGCCTTCGAGCCCGGTGTCCGCACCGGGCTTTTTTGCGCCCGGCGCACGAGTCTGTTCGACACCGGCGCCCGCCTGCGCACCTTCACCGCCTCATGTCGTCCTCCTTTCTCGAAAAGAAATTCGGCCTCCGGGGCAAGGTCGCGCTCGTCACCGGCTCCTCCCAGGGCCTCGGATTGAACATGGCCCGCGCCCTCGCCGAGGCCGGCGCCCACGTGATCGTCAACGGCCGCGACGCCGCCAAGCTCGCCCCCGTCGTCACCAAGCTCTCCGCCCACGGCACGCGCGCACACGCCATCGCCGCCGACCTCGGCGACCGCGCCGCGGTGCAGCGTCTCATCGACGAGTCCATCGCGTGGCAGGGCCACCTCGATATCCTCGTCAACAACGCCGGCATCATCAAGCGCACCCCCGCCGCCGACCACACCGACGCCGACTGGGACGCCGTGCTCGACGTCAACCTGAACGGCGTCTTCGTCGCCTGCCGCGCCGCCGGCCGCCACATGCTCGCGCGCGGCTCCGGCAAGATCATCAACGTCGCGTCGCTCCTCACCTTCTTCGGCGGCATCAACGTGCCCGGCTACGCCGCCAGCAAGGGCGCCGTCGGCCAGCTCACCAAGGCCCTCTCCAACGAGTGGGCGTCCCAGGGTGTCAACGTCAACGCCATCGCCCCCGGCTACATGCGCACCGACAACACCGCCGCCCTCCAGGCCGACGCCAAGCGCTCGCTTGAGATCCTCCACCGCATCCCCGCCAACCGCTGGGGCGAGCCCTCCGACCTCGAGGGCACCGTGGTCTTCCTCGCCTCCGCCGCGAGCGACTACCTCACCGGCCAGGTCCTCGCCGTCGACGGCGGCTGGTGCGGCCGGTAGCGGCGTCCCGGGCCCTCGGCTAGGGATACTTCGTCCAGAGCGCCACCGCATCCCGGTACTGTTTGTCCACCTGATCACTGAGCGGTTTAAGACCTTCGCTCGCCGGAGATCCGTGGGCCACCTGTGTCCTGCCTGGCCGATAACCCGTGTTGGCCACGAGGGTGGCGAGCCTCACCGTCTCCATCTCTTTCTTCGCCCCGCTCGTACGAACCTCCACCATCGCGATAAACTGCGCATCGTTGACTCTTTCGACGAGGCGGAGATTTTTCCCGGTCAGCAACGCCTCGATCGGGGCACGTGCCCCGGGGTAGTCCTTCGGCGAACCGGTCAACACCCTTCCCTGTTCGGTCAAAATCACCGCCGCCGTCGGCGTGGAAGAAACGCTCGTCGCACATCCACCGAGGAGCAGCGCTATTACCAACGCCAGACTGCTTCTAAACACCATGGGGGTTGTGTTCATAGGCTTGATATAGGCCACCGTTCTCCTTTGTCAACGTCCGCTATTGAGCGCTCCACTCGTCCCGCCCCTCACACCCAGGTGTCCTGCGCCGTCTCCCAGGCCGGATACATGTCGATATACTGCACCAGCCGGGGCCGCGTCCCCCGGTTGGGCCGGGCACCGTGCGGTAGCGCGTGATGCCAGATCACCAGATCGCCCGCACGTCCCGCGATCGGCTGTGAGCCGAGGGCATGCAGGTTTTCGTGGCGCGGGTTGGTGCCCGGCGGCAGTCCCGCCAGCCACGGGCCGACCCGGTGCTGAAAGCCCGGCACGCAGGTGAAGGCACCTTGCTCCGCCGGCGTGTCGGTGAGGTAGAGGATGCCCTGTGTCCCAAAGGGAATGGGCTGATGCAGGCTCACATCCCAGTGCAGATCCGGCCCCGGAAACAACCAGCCCGGCCGCTCCGGCACATTGAAGCCCGCCCGGTCCGTCGTCACCCACAGGTCGGCTGTGCCCCAGAGTTGGGCGAACGCCTTGTGGAGGCGAAGCGAACGCCGGTTGGCGGTGAAAGCCGGGTGCTGGAAGAACTGCACCATGATCCCCTGGTTGCGCTTTCGGTACCACGACTCCGGGTCGTCCGGACTCGCCTCCAGGTGGCGCCAGATCGCCTGCTCCGCCGCCCGGCGGGTCGCCTCCGGCACCGCGTCGTGCACCACCACGTAGCCGTTGGCCTCCCAGAACGCGAGATCACCGGCCGTCAGCACGGGCTCGGCCGCCTCGACCGCCGCAAGCCGCTGTCGCGTCGCCTCGGGGGCGGGCTCGCGCAGCACCGCGGCGTTGATGCGCGCCACCTGCTCCGGCTCCACGCCGCCCGTCGTCTCCAGTATCCATTTTTCAAATTCATCGAAGCTCGCTCCCGTTCGCAGCAGCTGGCTGAGATACTGCTCTAGGCCGACCCCGAGCGCATCCATCACCACGCGGTCGATCCGGTCCTCGGGATTGACCGTCGGCCCCCGGCCCGCGCGGCTCGCCAGCCGCCGGGCCCAAAGTCGCTTGAGCTGATAGACGCCGATCGATCCCACTTCCGTGGGCGCGGGCAACGGGTTGTCAGTGGAGCTCATCAATCGACCCCTCGTGTCTCAGCTCCACAGCCCCATCGGCGCCAGGGAAAACTCCGGGAACGCCGCCGCCAGCACCTCGGCGTTCGCCCCATGCCGCGTGAGCACCGCGGCGAGCGCGTTGCGGTAATTGTTCAGCACCGGCAGGTCTCCGTAACCCTCCAGCACGCCGCGCTTTTCCAGGACGTCCGGGTTGAGCCCGCGCCACGCCCCGTGCATCCGCCCGCCGCGCACGCCGCCGCCCATCAGAAACATCGCCGATCCGCGCCCGTGGTCCGTCCCGAACGACGTGTTCTCCTCCACCGTGCGGCCAAACTCCGTCATCACCACCACCGTCGTCGTCGCCATCCGCGCGCCGAGGTCCTTCCGAAACGCCGCCAGCCCGGCCGCCAGCCGCGAGGCGAGGGTCTCCACCTGCCCCTGCTGCGCGAAATGCGAGTCCCACCCGCCGAGGTCGATCGACGCCGCCTCCAGCCCGACGTTGGCCTTGATCAGCCGCGCGAGCTGCTGGAGCCCGACGGCAAAGTCGTCCTTGCCGTTCCCATAGTCCGCCCCGTTGTCCGGCCGGTACGCCGTCGAGCGCATCGCGTCGATGCGTCCCAGCGCATCAAACGTGTCGCGCGCCGCCGCGCCCAGCTGCCCGCGCTCCATTGCGTAGAGCCGCTCCAGTTGCGACCGAAACGCCGGCGTTTTTCCGCCGATGGCAAAATCGTCCAGGCTCTGCATCACCGTCACCGTGGGCGCCCCGAGCAGGCACTCCGGCAGCACCTTGCCGACCGCCACACACGCCAGTGCCCCGCTCAGCGGCGCCGGCCGCGCCCGCAAAAACCGCCCGAGCCACCCGCCCGCCACGATCCCGCCGTGCTCCATCAGGTCCTGCGCCTCGAAATGCGACCGCGTCTGGTCCTCCGTGCCGCACGCATGGATGATCGCCAGATCGCCCTCCTTCCACGCGCTCTCCAGCGGCTGCAGTTTCGGATGCAGCCCAAACTGCCCGTCCAGCCGCACCGCCTCCTTCTTCGCGATGCCCAGCCGCGGGCGCGCCCGGTAATAATGATCGTCCTCCAGCGGCGGCACGAGCGCAAGCCCGTCCGCCGCTCCGCGCAGAAAGACCACCACCAGCGTCTGTCGCTGGTCGCCGTTGCCCGTGATGAGCGCCTGGGCTGCCGTGGATTCGGGAGGAGGCATGGTCAGCAGTGTTGAAACGCCGGCGACGCCACCAGCAACGCCACGCCCGCGCCCGACTGGTGAAACGCCTCGCGCTCCACCGCATTCGGCCGCCGCCCGAGCAGCGTCGCCATCATCGCGTCGTCGCCGCCGACCTTCGTCGTCAGCTCCTCCAGCGCCACGCGCGTGCCCTTGATGCGGTTCTCCGCCAGCGCCGCGGCAAAATTCCACCGCCACAGCAGCGTGTTCTGCCAGTGCGTCGCCGTCTCCGGGTATCCGTCGGGCGTGGTGTAGCGGAACGGCGCATGCCCCAGCCGCAGGAGGAAATCCACCAGCGGCTTGCCCGCATCCGTCTCCGCATTCGTCGCCCGCAGCGCCGACACCACGAAATGAAAGGGCCGCTTGAACTTCCCGCCCCGCGTCTCCGGCTGCAAAAACTCCTCCGTCGCAAACAGCACCCGCAGCGTCGCCGCCACATCCCCGCCCGACTTCGCGAAGGCCGCCGCCGTCGCCTCCACCGCCGCCGGCGGCGGTTCGTCCGCGATGAATCTCCGGCACAGTTTCCACGCCACATGCTTCGCCGTGCTCGGATGCGCCACCACGATCTCCAGCACGCGGTCCAGGTCCCGCGCGCCCTGCCCCGCCGGGATGTCCACGCCGAGCACGCGCTTCGCCCCGTCGTCGTGCTGCCGCGCCTGAAACTCCACCCGGCCCTTGAAAAACTTCTTCCGGTCCCGCACCGTCCATCCCGTCAGGCAGCGCGCCACCTCCATCACGTCCTGCTGCGTGTACCCGCCGTGCACGCCGAGCGTGTGCAGTTCGAGCAGCTCGCGCGCGTAGTTCTCGTTCGGTTTCTCCTCGGGCTGCGACTTCCGGTTCACCCGTCCGTCGAGGTACCACAGCATCGCCGGGCTCACTGCGCTCGCCCGCAGCATCTCGCGGAAATTTCCCAGCGCGTGCGCCCGGATCACATCGCGGTCGTCCGCCGTCTTGAGCCACTTCGCCTCCGCCTTCGACGGATCGATGTTAAAGTGGTCGCTCCAGAACTGCACCATCACCTCGAAGAGCTGCCGCTCGCTCAACACCGCCCGCAACAGCGTCCCCCGCGTGAGCTCCTCCAGCAGCACCTTGTCCTTGAATTCATAGAGGTCGCCCACGCGCGCGCCCTTGTCTTTCATCGCGGGGAAAATCTGCTGGAGCGGATCGTTCGCATCGCCCTTCCGCGGAAACAGCGTGCTCTCCGGCTCCGCGAGGCTCGCCAACTCGTGCCGGATCACACGCTCGCACACCCAGTCGTCGATTTTCGCCGGCGCCAGTTGCTCCTCGATAAACGCCGCCACGCCCATCGCCGTCACGCGGGCATGATCCCCCGGCCGCGCGCCAAACGTCAGCCGGTTCAGCGCATGCGACACCGCGTCAAGCGCCGCTTCCCCCGGCGCCGTCAGCCTCTCCGCCAACGGCGACGCCGTCGGTTTGCCGACCCACCGCTTCACGTCGTTCAGCACGTCGGCGCGACCCGACCCCGCGCTCGCCGCCACGATCGCGCCCGCCCCTGCCACCATAAATTGTCGCCGTGAAACCTTCATTCGTGAGCCGCCAGCGAAACCGCCGCCGCGCGCGACCCTGTCCGCGTGAGCACAAACGCCCCGAAGCCCGCGCACAGCACCACCGGCAGCAGCACGAGCGTCCCCAGCGTCAGCGCCAGCACGACGCCGCCGCGAAACACCTTCCGCCATGGCGCCTGCTCATCGCCCGCGGAGCGCAGTCCCTGCCCGATCCGGAGCGCGAGCCCGGCCGCCCCCGCCAGCGCGATGAAAATCGCCGCGATCACCAAAAAGATCCCCGCAAACTTCCCCGGCGCGCTCGCCATCGTCTTCGTGATCATTGTTCCCGCCACCACGAGTGGGATCAGGGTCAGCGCCCCCACGAGCGTGGTCTTCACGAGCCCCGCCCCGAACTGTTCCGCACAGCGCTCGGTCGAGCGGGGGAACAGCCCCGCCGTCATCAGCCAGTACGCGGCAAAGACGGCCATCAGGCCCAGAATGACGAAGAGGAACGTGAAAACATCGGCGAGGTTCATGGAGGGGTGGGGCTGGCGGCGGCGATCAGCCGTGGCTGCCGTCGTCGAGCCGATGGTCTGCCTTCGCGCCCCCGATGTCAAAGGCCCGCTGATTCAGAAACGGAGGGACGGAGCCCACTCATCGTGTGCCCTCCGTGCCCTCCGTTTCCTCCTGTAAAACGTCAGACCTATCTTGCGTCACCCGCGTCCCACACGCACCCGCCCACTGGTTTAATAAAAAAACCTCTGCTTTGGGGCTTGGGTTCGCCCCCGCCGCCCCGAGTCTCTGCGCCACCCCTTCGGGCCCCGCCCGCAGATCCCTGCATGAACGCTCCCCCCACCTCCGCCCCCGCCTCGGTCTCCCGTTACGCCTGGCTCGTCGTCGCCCTCCTCGTGCCCGTCGCGCTGCTCAACTACCTCGACCGGCAGATGCTCGCGGCGATGAAGTACTCCGTCATGGCCGACATCCCGACGATCGGCTCCGAGTCGAACTGGGGCTTCCTGCCCGCCGTCTTCAAGTGGGTCTACGCTTTCCTTAGTCCCGTCGGCGGCTACCTCGCCGACCGCTACGGCCGCCGCTATGTGATCGGCGCCAGCCTCTTCGTCTGGTCGGCCGTCACCTGGACCACCGGTCACGTTCATACCTACGAGGCCCTGCTCGTCACCCGCGCGCTCATGGGCATCAGCGAGGCCTGCTACATCCCTGCGGCCCTTGCCCTCATCGCCGATTTCCACACCGGGCCGACCCGCTCCCGCGCCGTCGGCTTCCACCAGATGGCCATCTACCTCGGCGTGATGATCGGCGGCTTCAGCGGCTACGTCGCCGACAATCCCAACCTCGGCTGGCGCCTCGCCTTCGACGTCGCCGGCGTGGTCGGTATCCTCTACGCCATCCCGCTGTTCCTCCTCCTGCGCAACCCTCCCGCCCCGGACGTCGCCCCCGTCAGGACCTCCGTCGCCGCCGCCACGGGCGAACTCTTCCGCAACCGCTACTTCATTTTGCTCGTGCTCTACTTCACGCTGCCCGCCCTCGCCGGCTGGATCGTGAAGGACTGGATGCCCGCCATCCTGAAACAGCAGTTCGCCATCGGCCAGGGCAAGGCCGGCGTCTCCGCCACCCTCTTCGTCAACATCGCCTCGCTGATCGGTGCCGTCGTCGGCGGCTGGTTCGCCGACCGCTGGATGCGCAAAAACATCCGCGGGCGCATCTACGTCAGCGCCCTCGGCATGTGCTGCCTCATCCCCGCCCTCTTCGGCGTCGGCAACGCCCCCACCCTCGCCATCGCCATCGCGTTCCTCATGCTCTTCGGCCTCGGCTGGGGTTTCTTCGACTGCAACAACATGCCGATCCTCTGCCAGATCGTCCGCCCCGAACTCCGCGCCACCGGCTATGGCTTCATGAACCTGATCAGCATCACCTGCGGCGGTTTCGCCGACTGGGGCTTTGGCATCATGCGCGACCGCCACATCCCGCTCAATGTCATCTTCGGCGTCTTCGCCAGCGCCTGCGTCCTCTCCGCCGTCCTCGTGCTCCTCATCCGGCCAAAGGCCACTCCGCTGCCGCAGCCCGTGACCTGATCCTCCGCCTCCCGCCGCGCGGCCCGCCCCCGCCCATGCTCGGCCTCCCCCAACGCCAGTCGCTCGAAAAACAGACCGCCGCCCTCCTCCGCGAGCAGCTCGCCGGCGGCGCGTGGCGCACCTGGCTCCCGGGCGAGCGCGCCCTCTGCGAGATGCTCCAGGTCAGCCGCTACACCCTGCGCGCCGCCCTGCGCACCCTGCGCCGCGAAAATCTCATCCGCCCCGAACACGGCGCCGGCAACCGTATCCTGGTATCCAGTACGCCCCGCTCCCCCACCCGCCTCCTCGCCTCGCGCGACGTCGGCTTGCTCGTCTCCGGCCCCCTCGACCAGCTCTCGCTCACGCACACCCTCTGGATTGACCAGCTCCGCGCCCTCCTCGGCGAGCGCGGCTGCCGCCTCCATCTGTTCCACGGCCGCGGCTACGCCCACCGCTCCCCCGGCCGCGCCCTCCAGCGGCTCGTCACCCAGCATCCGCACGGCTGCTGGGTGCTGCTCCTCTCCGCGGAAAGCGTGCAGCGGTGGTTCCAGCAGCACGGCATCCCCTGCGTCGTCGCCGGCTCGACCTACGGCGGCATCGACCTCCCCTCCTGCGACGTCGACCACCGCGCCATCTGCCGCCACGCCGCCGGCTTCATGCTCGGCCGCGGCCACCGCAAGATCGCCATGCTCGCCCAGAAGTCCCGCTACGCCGGCGACCTCGAGAGCGAGGCCGGCTTCGCCGAGGGCGTCAGCCGTTCGCCGCACGCCGACACGTCGTTCGTCGTCGGCTACCACGAGTCCACCGCGGCCAACATCACCCACGCCGTGCGCCGTCTCATGGCCCTCCAGCCCGCCCCCACCGCCCTGCTCGTGATGAACCCGTTTCACTACCTCACCGTCACGAGCTGCCTCGCCCGCCTCGGCCTGCGCGTGCCCGAGGATGTCTCCCTCGTGTCGCGCGACGGCGAACCGTATTTTTCCTTTCTGCTCCCCGCCCCCGCTCACTACGCCGCCAATCCGCGCCTCTTCGCCAAGACCCTCCTCGCGCCCGTCCTCCAGCTCCTGGCCGGCGACCGCGTGACCCAGCGCGCCGTCCACATCATGCCCGCCTTCGTCAAGGGCGCGTCGCTCTCGGCGCGCGGCCCCGCCTGACCGGTCGCCCGTGCGATTGGTCCGGCCACCGGACCAGCGGTTGGCCGTTTCCTCCCGCGCCCCGCGTGCTTGGCTCCGCGCCACCCCGAGTTGCGCGTTCCCCGGCAACCACCGCTCGTTCACCCCACCGCCGGTCAAGTCATCGTTCACGTTACCATGATGAATCCCTCCGTCCGTCTCCTCCGGGCCGTGCTGCGTCCACTCGCAGTCGCCGCCCTGTTTGGCCTCGCCGCCCTCCCCGCCGCGCAGGTCCACGATCACGCCACGCTCTTCACCGGCAACACCGGCGGGTACCACTCCTACCGCATCCCGTCCATCTGCCGCACCAGCAACGGCACCCTCATCGCCGTCTGCGAGGGCCGCAAGGACAGCGCCAGCGACTGGGGCAACATCAACCTCGTCTGCCGCCGCTCCCTCCCCGGCAGCAACGGCGACGCGTGGCAGCCCCTGCAGGAAATCCTTGGCGTCACCCTCGACGCGTGGACCAACCCCACCATGGTCTACGACCCGCCGTCCACCGCCCTGCCCACCGCCAACGCCCGCGCCAACGGCCGCGTCTGGCTCTTCTTCAACTGGCACAGCGCCACCGCCACCAGCATGTCCGACATCGGCGTCGGCGACCGCCGCACCTACGTCACCTACAGCGACGATAACGGCGCCACCTGGGCCACGCGGGTCAACATGACCGGCACGCTCACCCCGCCCACGATGAAGTGGGACGCCGTCGGACCCGGTATCGGCATCCGCACTACGCAGGATCCCGCCCATGTCGGCCGCCTCGTCGTCCCCGCCACCAACCGCAATTTCTACAGC
>JAPLTR010000219.1 GCA_026398065.1 Verrucomicrobiota bacterium
GGTCGCGGCCGGCGGCTCGGGGATGGGCTTCGGCGCAATCACGGGCAGGGAGACCGCCGGAGTGACGGCGACCGGGGCCGCGGCGGAAGGCGTCGGGGCGGGAGCGGCGGGCTTGGTCTCGGGCGGGCGGTTGACTAGATAGACGGTCGCGACCACGGAAAGGACGACGAGGGCGATGGCCCCGGCGGCGATGAGAATGAGCTGCTGCGACGTGCGGGGCTGGGAGCGCTTCGAGACGCGGCCGCCTCCGGGCATCGGGGGCAACGTGCCGGCGGGATCGGCGCTCCGGTTCCGCTGGGCTTTCTTGAGGGCTTCGTTGATCAGACTCATCGCAAAAATGGGACTCGAATCAGTCGGTCAGGTTCTTCATGTCGCGGACTGCGCGGCGGACATCCCAGTAGTTTACCTCGTCCGACTCCCGGATGAAGGCCGAGAGCATGGCCTTGTCGCAAAGATTGTTGAGGACGCGGGGAATGCCGCCGCTGCCCTTGTGGAGGGCGCGCATCGCCCAGCGGGTGAAGGCCGGGCGGCCGGAGCCGCCGGCGAGCGAGAGGCGATGCTGGATGTAGTGATCGACATCGGTCGGGGCCAGCGGGTGCAGCTCGTAGTGGACGAGGATGCGCTGGCGGAGCTGGCGGAGCTCGTCCTGCGCCAGCACCTCCTTGAGCTCGGGCTGGCCCATCAGGACGATCTGGAGGAGCTTCTGCTGGTCGGTTTCGAGGTTGGAGAGTAGGCGGATCTGCTCGAGGACGTCGTTGCTGAGGTTCTGCGCCTCGTCGATGATGAGCACGATGTCGCGGCCCTTTTCGATCCGGTCGAGGAGGACGCGGTTCATCTGGGCGACGAGGTCGTTCTGGCTGCGGGCGAGCTTGGTCTCGCCGAGTTCGGTGAGGATCGCCTTGAGCATCTGCGTCTCGGTGACGCGGGGGTTGAGGATCAGCGCGGTGTCGAAATGGGCGGGATCGAGCTCGTTGAGGAAGCGGCGGCAGAGGGTGGTCTTGCCGCAGCCCACCTCGCCGACCAGCACGATAAAGCCCTTTTTCTCCCGCACCCCGTACTTGAGGTGCTGAAGCGCCTCCTGGTGGGTGGGACTGAGGTAAAGAAAACGCGGGTCGGGGGTGATGTTGAACGGCATCTCCCGAAACCCATAAAAGCTCTGATACATGCGAAACGCGACGCTGGCGGAGCGAACTGAAAAGGCACGTCAATTTCACGCGAGCCTCTGGGGGGCAGCCGGTTTGAAATCTCCTTTACTCCCGGGCGCACGCTGCCGTTGATGGCGGTCCGCCCAACGTGAACTCGCGCCAACTCATCGCCGGTCTCTATGTGATCCTGTTCCTCGGCTTCGGGGTGGGCGCCGGCGTGCTGTTCTTCGACGCCCGGGCGGAGTACAACCAACTGAAGCTGGCCGAGGCCGCGAGCCGGCAGAAGCTCGCCGCCGAAGAGGCGCGCCTCGTGGCGCAGCAAAAGATCCTCGACCGGCTGCGGACCGACCCGGCCTACGTCGAGAAGGTGCTGCGCGCCCGGTGGGGCTACGCCCGGCCCGGAGAAGTGATCTACCGGTTTCCCGAGTGACCGACCCAACGATTTTCCGCATGGCCGCCCAACCTCCCCTCATCGACACCTTCCAACGCGCCGGACAGGCGCAGGTCTTCGCCTTTTTTGACCGGCTTGCGCCCGACGCGCAAAAGCGCCTGCTGGAGGAGGCGGCCGAAGTCGATCTCGCGGAAGTCGCGCGGCTGCACCGCTCCCTGGTTGCCAAGAGCGACGGTGCCGCCGGCGTGGACCTCACCGGGCTCGCTCCGGCGCCCTACGAAAAACGGCCCGAGCACGGTGGCGACGCCGTGGCCTGGGCGAAGGCCAAGGCCACCGGCGAGGCGGCGCTGCGCGCGGGCCGCGTGGCGGCGTTCACGGTCGCCGGCGGGCAGGGGACGCGCCTCGGCTACGATGGCCCCAAGGGGACGTTTCCCGTCACCCCGCTGAAGAAGAAGCCGTTGTTCCAGGTGTTCGCGGAGAAAATCCAGGCCGCCGGGGTGCGCTACGGGAAGCCGCTGCACTGGTTCATCATGACGAGCCACGC
>JAPLTR010000036.1:0-911 GCA_026398065.1 Verrucomicrobiota bacterium
GTGGCGACGATGATGCGGGCGTGGCCGCGCGAATGGATCGCCGCGGAGATGATCTCCGCCGATTTCGCTGCCGCGGCCCTGCCGAGATCGTCCACCTTGGGAAAGGTGGAAACATGCAGTTCATCCTGGGTTTCCATGGGGCGTTTCTCTGAGATCACGGTGCGAAGTGAGTGAGACGTGTCTCACAAATCAAGAAAATTTCTCAAATATTGAGAAATTAATAAAACAAAGAATGAGAGCTGAGCAGAGGAGAGGCGCTGAGGTCGAAAAGAAATGATGCCGGCCATTATCCTGAGAGACGATTCCGGCGGCGGAAACTGGCACGCCAATCTGAGGAATCGGGTCCCGCTGCCGCGGTAAAAGGGTTTTTGGAATGAAGGCCTGAGAAAATATTGCACTTGTTGAGAAATATTTCTTGACCTCGGGAAATCCGTCGGCGCATTTTCGCGGCGTGAGCTTTGGCCCCCCACTGCGCCCGCGTCCCTCGGTCCCGGCAGCGACCGGCCCCCGCGGTTTCGTCGTCCCCAGGGTGCGGCGGACTAGGATCACCGCCCCGGTCTAGCGCTTTCGTTTTTCGTTTCACGTTCCCCCAACTGACCTCCCCCGATCTCCCCCTACCACCACCATGAGCCGTTGTTTCCCGTCTGGATCCGCGTCCGCGAGCCTTCGCTCGGCCTTCCGCCTCGTCGTCTGCCTGTGGGCGGCGCTGGCTTTCGTTTCGATGTCGTCCGCCCAACCCGCGACCGGTGGCCAGGTACGCGGCCGCGTCTACAACGGTGCGACCGGCGAGAATCTCGAGAGCGCCACCGTCAGCATCCCGGGCACCGGCCTGACCACTTATACGGAGCGCGACGGCACATTTACCCTCAGCCGGGTGCCGGCCGGGATCGCGACGGTGAAAGTCAGCTATC
>JAPLTR010000036.1:970-5589 GCA_026398065.1 Verrucomicrobiota bacterium
GGGGTGTCGGTGACGGCGGTGCGCGAGGGCAATGCCGCGGCGATCGCCCGCCAGGAGAACGCGCTCACGGTCGGCAATTCGGTCTCGACCGACGCGTACGGCAATGTCGCCAAGGGCGACATGGGCTCGTTCCTCCAGCGGTTGCCCGGCATCGTCGGCGAGTACGGCGGCTCGGCGGTCGACGCGATCGTGGTGCGCGGCCTCTCGCCCGAGTTCACTTCGGTCACGATGGATGGCACCCGTTCGGCTAGCGCCAATCCCGATTCCCGCTCCCAGTTGGTGAGCGGCCTGGCGGTCGGCGCGATCGAGAGCGTCGAGGTGATCAAGACGCCGACGGCCGACATGGACGCCGACTCGCTCGGCGGCGTCGTGAATCTCCGCAGCCGCAGCGGTTTCGACCGCAGCGGCCGCACCCTCGTGCTCAATGCCGCGGTCGGCTACAACGAGACGATGGGCAAGTACCTCGACGCCTCGGGCAGCGGGCGCCGGTTCTACCCCCAGTACTCGGCGGACTACTCCGACGTCTTCATGCTCTTCGGCCGCAAGCTCGGCGTCTCCGTGACCGGCGCGTATTCGGAAGTCGGTGACGGTCTGCAGACGATCCGCACGACCTTTGCCTCCAACTGGAACTATGTCGCCCCGACCGCCCCGCGACAGGTCCTCTATGCGGACCAGGAGTATCACCTGAACCGGCGCGTCAATTTTCAGACCAAGTTCGACTACCGGCTGGGGCGCGACTCGTCGCTCACGTTCGTCGCGGGCTGGACGCGCTTCGTCAACGTCATGGACCAGAACCGGCCGCAGTACACCGACAACCTCGTGGTCGACACGGCCCAGTCCACCTCGGACTTCTGGGTGTTCAGCCGCTCCAGCTACCGCTCGGGGCGCGATTTCCGGTACACGCCGAGCGACCTGTGGAATTTCCAGCTGAGCGGCAAGCATTCCCTCGGCTCGGTGAAGCTCCAGTGGGGCCTGACGTATTCCGACTCGTTCCGCCCGCTCGACCGCATGTCGGCCACGGCGCGCAGCAACAACGTCTATGCGTTCACGTACGACCGCCGCTCGAACAAGGAGTTTCCGACCCTGACCTTCGGCGGCCCGGTCACTGGCGCCGCCGCGCCGATCGTCACTCCGCCGAACGATCTCTTCACCAACATGCTCTCCATCGCGGTCACCGGGACCCATGAGAGCGCCTCGGATGAGATCGCCAGCGCCAAGCTCGACGCGTCCCGCGATTTCGCCCAGTGGCGTTTTCCGGTCAAGTTCAAGGCCGGTCTCCGCGTGCGCCAGGAGGACCGCGACCGCGACGCCGATTCCATCACCGGCACGCTCGGCGCGGGCGACTACAGCAAGTACCGCGAGTTCACCTTCACCCACGGCTGGCTCGACGGCCGCTACCCGGCGACGCCGATCATCAACACCAAGGCGGTTTTCAAGGACATCGGTTTCAGCTACCTGCCCTCCGGCCTGCCGGCGCGGCCGGCGGTGCAGTTTGCCTACAACTCGGCGGTGCTGCCCCTCACGGCGGCGAATCTCGACACATCGGTCACCAACTCCCTGCAAAATGACTACCAGACGAGGGAGACCATCCCGGCGGTCTACCTCCAGTCGGAGGTCAAACTGACCTCGAAGCTGCAGATGACGGCCGGTCTGCGCGGCGAGCAAACCCGGGCAAAGATCACCAGCCGGCTGGAGAACACCCGTGCCACCACGCCCGAGGCCCGCTTCGGCGGTTATCGCACGGTGGAGTCGGAGTACACCGATTGGTTCCCGAACCTGCAGTTCCGCTACGAACCCATCCCGCACTTCATGCTGCGCGCGAACTACTCGACCACCATCGGCCGCCCGCGCATCTCCGACCTCGTCGGCCGCTTCACGGTCAACGATCTCGGCCAGAGCCTCAGTTTCTCCAATCCTTCGCTGCTGCCGCAGATCTCGAGCAACTACGACGTCAGCCTCGAATACTACTTCAAGCCCATCGGCGTCGCTTCGATCGGCGCCTTCCGCAAGGACATCAAGAACTACGTCACCTCGACCTCGTTTCGCGTCACGGGCAACGACTTCGGCCTGGACCTGAGCGACTACGTGGGCTGGCAGGGCAACACCCGCATCAACTCCGGCAACGCCAAGGTCGAGGGCATGGAGTTCAACTACTCGCAGCAACTGAGCTTCCTCCCCGGGAAATTGCGCGGGTTCGGCGTTCTGGCCAACTGGACCGTGCTCAGCAGCTCCGGCGACTACAACGGCGTGGTCACCACCCCCCTGCCGTTTCCGAACAACCTCACCGGCATGCGTCCGCGTTCCGGCAACGCCGGCATCACTTATAACTACGGTCGCGTGGACCTCCGGCTGATGTGGAATTTTGCCGACACCTATCTCGCCTCGCTCAACACGGGCGATCCCTCCAGTTCGGAGTTCATCGGCCGCCGCGAGCAATATGATTTCTTTGCGCGGGTGAAGCTCACCCGGAGCGTCAACGTCTTCCTCGATGTCATCAACCTCACCGAGGAAAACCGCGGACGTTACAGCGGCCTTTACCGCGCCGACCGCCAGGCGCAGACCAACCTGTTTCCGCGCTCGATCTCGACGGGCGTGCAGGCGCGGTTCTGAGCGGGGAATCATGCTTCCCCGGTTGTCAGGCATGCTCCGCCACTTCGCGGGCGGTCTTGGACTGCTCGTGTCGGCGCTGCTGTCGGCGGCGGAGCCCGGTCCGGGCCTGCTGCTGAACCGCGCGGACGTCGCCCGCATCAACGAGCGCGCGCGGGCCGAACCGTGGGTCGCGACGCTGCGCGACGGGCTGATCCGCCAGGCCGAGGACTGGCCTGCGGCGCATGTGCGGGAGTACGGCCTCGAAAAATGGGCGCCGCCCGCCGAAGGCGGAGGGTGGGGTGGACACTATATCTGTCCCGAGGATGGGGCACGGCTGAAATTTGAGCCCGGCCACAATCGTTGTCCGCGTTGCGCGAAGGACTACCACGGGTGGCCTTACGACTATGTGATCTACACCCAGCGTCACCTGGTCAACGCCCGGGCCGTCCGCGATCTCGGCCTCGCCTACCAGCTCACCGGCAACGCGGCCTTCGCGGCCAAGGCCCGCGTCATCCTCGCGGCCTATGCGGCGATCTATCCGGCCATGCCCATCCGCAGCCACAAGGACTGGCCGGCGACCGGCAGCCGCTCGGGCGGGCGGGTGACGTCGCAGACGCTCAACGAATCGGACTGGGTGTGCCTGCTGGCCTTCGGCTACGACCTGATCCGCGAGACAATGGGGCCGGAGGAGCGCGCCGCCGTGGAGCGCGACCTATTGCGCAGCGCCTCGGATGTCGTGGCGCGCCGGGAGCGGTTTCTGGGCAACTGGACGGTGCGGCACAACGCCGCGCATCTGGCCGTCGGGCTCGTCCTGCACGATCAGGCGCTGGTCGACCTCGCGCTCAACGCCGAGTTCGGGTTTCGCGACGAGATGCGCCGGGGCGTCACCGCGGAGGGACCATGGCACGAGGGCTCGTGGGGTTATCACTTCTATACGCTCGAGCCGTTCTTCCTGATGCGCGAGATGGTCGCGCGGGCCGGGATCGCCGTGCCCGAGGCGGAGAACCTGAAGAAGATGCTCGATGCGCCGCTCGCGTGCATGCTGCCCGACGGCACGATGCCCAATTTCAACGACTCCGGTTTTACCTCCCTGCGTGGCTATGCCCGCTACTATGACATGGGCTACCGCGTGTTCGGTGACCGCCGCTACCTGCGGATTGTGCGGGACGGGGAGCGCGGGCTGGAGGCGCTGCTGTGGGGGGCGTCGGACGTGGGCGAGGGGAGTCTGCCCGAACTCGGCAGCACGCTCTTGAAGGAGGCGGGGCTGGCGACCCTGCGGGCGCCCGGCTCCGATCACACGGTGGCGGTCAAGTTCGGCGCGCACGGCGGCGGGCATGGACACTACGACAAGCTCACCTTCGTCAGCTACGCGTTTGGCCGCATGCAGGCGGTCGATCCCGGTACGCAGTCCTACGCGTACAAGACCCACCACACGTGGGACAAGGTCACGGTGGCGCACAACGCCGTGGTGCTCGACGAGACGACGCAGGCTGAGTCCACGGGCCGCCTGCTCGAATGGCATCCGGGCGAGACCGCGTCGGCCATCCGGATGGATGCGGGGCCGGTTTACAAAAATGCCCGCCTGGAGCGATTGCTCGTCCACACCGCCGGTTACACACTGGATGTGTTCGACGTCGCGACGACGGATGGCGCGCCGCACCGCATCGACTGGATCTACCACAACGACGGCCGGGTCGTCTCGCCGCTCGCGCTCGCGCCTTACGCAGCGCTTCCGGCGCAGAACGGCTACCAGTATCTTTCCGATCCCCGGGCCGCAGTGACGGCGGCCGCGTGGGAGGCGACGTTCGCGCAAAAGGACAGCGGGCTTCGTCTCCTCATGGTCGGCGCAAAGGACACGACGGTCGTGCTCGGCCACGGGTTGGGGCAGGACCTCACCGTGCCGGTGCCGTTTGCGCTGGCCCGGCGCAGCGGGACCTCCGCCCGTTTCGTCACCGTGCTCCAGCCCTTTCAGGGCAGCCCCGCCCGGCTGAGTTTGAGTATGATAAACTCGGAAACAGTTCGGATCGAGG
>JAPLTR010000128.1 GCA_026398065.1 Verrucomicrobiota bacterium
TCGCCCTCGCGCTCCTGCTCGCCGTCCAGTGCTACATCGCGACGCATCACGAGCTGCAGGTCCCCGGCTTCCTCCTCCGGTCCCTCGAGGAGCGCCTCGCGGCCTCCGGCGTGCGGGCCACCTTTGGCCGCACGTCCTTCGACCCCACCGGCCGCATCCTCATCGAGGACGCCCGCGTCTCGCTGCCCGCTTTCGACGAACCCGTCGTGGCCGCGCGGCTGGTCTACGTGCGCCTCGATCCCTGGGCCCTCGCGGTCGGGCATTTCGAAGCCCGCGAGCTGCGCATCTCCGGCGCCAGCCTCGCCGTGCCCGCCATGCTCTCCCCGAGCGGGCGCTCCGAGGACATCCTCCGCGACCTCGACGCCACCCTCCTTCCGCATCCCAAGTCCCTCGAGGTCGCCCAGCTCTCCGCCCGCATCGCCGGCATCTCCCTCATCGCCCACGGCTCCCTCTATCTCCCACCGCGCAGCCGCACCTCGACCGGCTCCCTGCCCGTCGCCGACTTCCTCGCGCGCAACTACACCGCCATCGCCCGTCAGCTCGTGTTGGATGTGTTTTATTAACATATATTAAATCCCCATAAACCACATCCACTCTTTCATTTTTTATTTCTTTGGAATATAATTTAGTTTCTGAAATGGGTGAAGTAGAAAAAGGGCGCCGAGGCCCGCGGCGTCCGCGCCCTCGTCCGCGGCACGCTCAGCCCCGGCCGCCTCGCCTTCGAGCCGATCGACCTCGACCTCACCGCCGGGGCCCTCTCCGCCGCCGGCTTCAGCGCCGAATCCGTATCGGCTCACCTGATACCCGGCCCGCTCCCCCATCTCACCGCGGATCTCACCGCCCTGATCGTCGGTTCGCCCCTCGCCTTCCATGCCGAGGCCGATCTTGCCGCGCAGACCGCCGCCCTCCGCTTCGACGGCGCGGTCTCGACCCGGGTCCTCACGCCCCTCAGCGACCTCCTCCACGTCGATGTGCGGAAGTACTTCGATTTCGCCGCGATGGACCGCGCCGCCGGCACCGTCCGCCTCGGCCCCGGCTGGAAGTTCCAAAACCTCTCCGCCCGCGTCGCCCTCCGCGGCGTCAACGCCTACCATGTCATCATGGAGGAGGGCCGCGCCGCCTTCGACTTCGACGGCCGCCACTTCTACGCCCCCGAGGCCTGGGCCCGCATCGGCGACAACTACGCGCGCGGCACCTTCGAGCAGGACCTCGCCACGCTCGAGTACCGCTTCCTGCTGGAGGGCCGGCTCCGCCCCCTCGCCATCTCCGGCTGGTTCCGCGACTGGTGGCCCAACTTTTTCAACCAGCTCGACTTTGCCGCCGCCGCGCCCGACGCCAGCGTGGAGGTCTCCGGCCGCTGGACCGAGGGCCGCCGCTCGAAGATCTTCGTCTTCGCCGACGTCGCGCACCCCGTCATCCGCGGCGCCGCCCTCGACCGCGTGCGCACGCGCCTCTTCATCCGCCCCGGCTTCTTCGATGCGCCCGAGGCCTTCGCCACCCATCCGACCGGCACCGCCCAGGGCACGTTCTGCTACTCGCTCGACCCCGCCACTTCGGAGTGGCGCACCCTCGACCTCGACCTCACCGCCAACCTCGACCCGGCGGTCGCCGCCACCATGCTCGGCTCCCTCGGCGAGTCGATTTTCTCCCCGTTCAAATGGTCCTCCCCGCCCGCGCTCAAGGTCGCCGGCCGGATCGACGGCGTCGCCGCCCCCGGCGGCCCGCACACCACGATGCGCATCGAGGGGAGTGCCCGGGGCGAAGTTCGCTTTCAGGGCTTCCCCCTCGAGGAGGTCGCCTTCACCGCCACGCTCACCGACAACGACATCGACCTCCCCCGCGTGCAGGCGCGCTTCGCCGAGGGTACCCTCACCGGCCGCACCAAAATCTCCGGCGCCGGCCGCGACC
>JAPLTR010000851.1 GCA_026398065.1 Verrucomicrobiota bacterium
TCAGAAGGCGCTGCGCCCCCACGACGAGGATCTCGGCGTCCCGCAGGTCGCGGCGGTGTGTGTCTATCCCGCGATGGTGAAGCACGCGCGCAAGGCGCTCGGCAGCGACACGGCGGTGCGCATCGCGTCGGTCGCGACGGCGTTTCCCAGCGGGCAGGCCCCGCTCAAGACCCGCCTCGGCGAGGTGAAGGCCGCGGTGGCCGACGGCGCGGATGAGATCGACATGGTGATCAACCGCGGGGCGTTTCTCGCGGGCGAGTTCGGCGAGATGCATGACGAGATCGCCGCGGTCGTGCAGGCCTGCGGCAGTGCGACGCTCAAGGTGATCCTCGAGGTCAGCGAACTCGAGACCTACGACAACATCCGCGCCGCGTCCTTCCTCGCGATGCGCGTGATCCGCGAGGGCGATTTCATCAAGACCAGCACCGGCAAGACCTCCCTCAACGCCACGCTCGGCAACAACCAGGTGATGATCGAGGCGATCCGTGACTACTATCTGGATACCGGGATCTCGATCGCGATGAAGCCCGCCGGCGGCATCCGGACGGCGAAGCAGGCGCTGACCTTCCTCGTCGCCATCAAGGAGACCCTCGGCGACGCGTGGCTCAACAACGCCCGCTACCGCTTCGGGGCGAGCTCCCTGCTCAACGACCTGCTCCGCCAGATCGAAAAGGAGAAGACCGGCGCGTATCAGGCGCCGTATTACTTCAGCGAGGCCGCCGAGAGCTACTAAACCCCCAGCACGATCTTCCATGCCCACGCTCGCTTCCGAGAAAAAATCCCCCCGCGCCCCCGGCCGCTCCGGCCGTCCCGCGCCCGAACTGATCTTCGGCGACCTCTGGGAGTTCGATCCCGCGCCGGAGACGGCGGACCCGAAGCTCAAGGCGCGTTACGAGCTGTTCATCAACGGCCAGTTTGTCGCGCCGAAGTCCGGCAAGTATTTCGACTCCATCAACCCGGCCAACGAGCAGAAGCTCGCCGAGATCGCCCTCGCCGGCCCCGCCGATGTCGATGCCGCGTATCAGGCGGCCAAGGCCGCGTACGATGGCGTTTGGGGAAAAATGCCCGGCCGCGAGCGCGCGAAGTACCTCTTCCGGATCGCCCGCCTGCTGCAGGACCGCGCGCGGGAGTTTGCCGTCGCGGAGACGCTCGACGGCGGCAAGCCGATCAAGGAGGCGCGCGACTTCGACGTGCCGATGGCCGCCGCGCATTTCTTCTACCATGCCGGCTGGGCCGACAAGCTCGACTACGTCGCGCCGGGCCGCCGGGTCGCACCGCTCGGCGTCGTGGGCCAGGTGATACCGTGGAATTTCCCCCTGCTGATGCTCGCGTGGAAACTCGCCCCTGCGCTCGCGATGGGCAACACCGTCGTGCTCAAGCCGGCCGAGACCACCTCGATCACCTGCCTCAAGCTCGCGGAGATCTTCCAGGACGCGGGCCTGCCGCCGGGCGTGGTTAATTTCGTGACCGGCGCCGGCGAGGTCGGCGCGGCCGTGATGGGCCACGCGATTCCCGCCAAGATCGCGTTCACCGGCTCGACGGAGGTCGGCAAGATCATCATGCGCTCGCTCGCGGGCACCGACAAAAAGATGACGATGGAGCTGGGCGGGAAGGCGGCGAACATCGTGTTCGACGACGCCCCGCTCGACCAGGCCGTCGAGGGCATCGTCAACGGCATATTCTTCAATCAGGGCCACGTGTGCTGCGCCGGCTCGCGCCTGCTCGTCCACGAGCCGGTCGCGGACCTCGTGCTCGCGAAGCTCAAGAACCGCATCAAGGTCCTGCGCGTCGGCGATCCGATCGACAAGAACACCGTCGTCGGTGCGATCAACTCAAAGGAGCAGCTCGGCAAGATCACGGCAATGGTCGCGAGCGGCGTGAAGGAGGGCGCGGAGATGTACCAACCGCCGTGCAAGCTGCCGACGAAGGGCTTTTATTTCCGCCCGACGCTCTTCTCCGGCGTGAGCATGAGCCACCGCATCGCGCGCGAGGAGATCTTCGGCCCCGTGTTGAGCATCCTGACGTTCCGCACGGTCGACGAGGCCGTCGAGAAGGCCAACAACACCGCCTACGGCCTGAGCGCCGGCGTGTGGACCGACAAGGGCTCGCGCATCCTGAAGATGTCCACCGAGCTGAAGGCCGGTGTCGTCTGGGCCAACACCTACAACAAATTCGACCCGACGTCGCCTTTCGGCGGCTACAAGGAAAGCGGCTTCGGCCGCGAGGGCGGCCGCCAGGGCCTGCTCGATTACTGCAAACTCGTCTGAGTATTTTGAGACACAGATAACACGGAGTCCCTGAATGCAGATCACACCGAGCAATCCCTGTCCGAGCCTCCGTGATCTCCGTGCCGCCTCAGTGTCCTCTGTGAAAAAACCTGCCTCCGTTTCCTTTTAAAATGTCCCGACTTCCCATCACCAAGACCCCGAAAGTTTACGTCGGCGGCGCGTTCATCCGCTCCGAGAGCGCGCGCGTGTATCCGCTGAAGGACGCCGCCGGGGAGTTTTTCGCCAACGTCCCGCAGTGTACGCGCAAGGATCTGCGCAACGCCGTCGAGGCCGCCGCCAAGGCGGGCCCCGGCTGGGCGAAGCGCACCGCCTACAACCGCGGCCAGATCATCTACCGTCTCGGCGAGATGATCGAGGCGCGCGCCGGTGAGATGGCCGACGCGATCGCGCTCGGCGGCGCCTCCAAGGCCGCCGCGGCCCGCGAGGTCGCCGCGACGGTGGACCGCCTCATCTATTACGCCGGTTGGGCCGACAAGTACGAGCAGGTGCTCGGCAACGTGAACCCCGTGGCGGCGCCCTATTTCAACTTCACAGTCACCGAGCCGATGGGCATCGTGGGCGTCCTCGCGCCGGAGGACACCCCGCTGCTGGCGCTGGTCTCGCTCTTCGCGCCCGCCATCACCAGCGGCAACACCGTGATCGCGCTCGCCTCGAGTTCACAGCCCTATCCCGCGATTCTGCTCGGCGAAATGCTCGCCACGAGCGACCTGCCGGGCGGCGTGGTGAATCTCCTGACCGGTTTCCGCAAGGAAATGGTCCCGACCTTTGCGACGCACACGCACCTGCGCGCCCTCGTGGGCGCGGCCAACGCCGACGAACGCAAGGCGCTCGCCCTCGGCGCGGCCGACAGCGTGAAGCGCCTCCATCTCGTGAAGTCCGAGGAACCGCCCGACTGGTACGCCGACACCGCGCAGAGCGTTTACGCCGTGCGCGACACGGTGGAGTACAAGACGACCTGGCACCCGATCGGGGCGTGAGCGGTCCGGCCGGCCCGCAGTTTATTTTTTCCGTTTCGGCGCCGCGACGGTCGGCGGGCGGGCGGTGGTCTCGCGCCGAGTCCGTTTCATCCGGTCAAAGTCGGTCCGGAGCTGCTGCTTGAACTCGACGGGGATCGCGTTCCAGTGGCAGCCCATCAGCGCGCCTTCCAACGCGTTGGCCAGCAGCACGCTCGCGGGGTGGCCCGCGGCGCGGACGCGCCGACAGGCTTCGATCGTGCCGATGCGCTCCAAGTCCGCGCGGGTGGCGATCTTGGCGGCTGCGAGCCAGGCCGACGACTTCGGTCCGAGGTTGAGAAGGGTCGTGAGCGGGGCGGCGGCTTCGCCGGGGGAGGGGCGAAAGGGCAGGATGCGTTCAGGCGGGCGGGGCATGGGGATCTTTGCCCAACGGTTGCCGGTGGAACGGCGGCGGGCGAACGGAAATTCGCCTCCCCGCTGGCATGCCTTCGGCTGAGGGGGCTTGAGAAAATCCTCACACCAGACTCACTCCGCCTACTTATGACGCTTTCCGCTTCCCGTACCCTTGGCCGTTGGTGCTCGTCGGCAGTTTTGCTTGGCTCGCTGTTCGTCCTCGCCGTCGGCGCCCACGCGCAGACCCCGCCGCCGTCCCCGGCCAGCAATGCCCTCGCGCGCCAGATCGTGAGCGATCCGAAGTTTCGGGCGGCGGTCGGCGTGTACGAGCGCGACCATGAGCGTTTCGTCGCGGACCTGATCAAGCTCACCGAGATCCCGGCCCCGCCGTTTGGCGAGGAGCCGCGCGCCCGCGCCTACATGGCGATGCTGAAAGATGCGGGGCTGGAGAACGTCGAGATGGACGCCGAGGGCAACGTGATGGGGCTCTGGAAGGGCAAGTCCGGCGGCGCGGTCCCGCTGCTCGCGGTCGCGGCGCACCTCGACACCGTGTTTCCCGAGGGGACGGACGTGAAGGTGAAGCGCAACGGCACGCGCCTGATGGCGCCCGGCATCGGCGACGACACCCGCGGGCTGGCCCTCCTGCTCGCGCTGATCCGCGCCATGCGCGAGGCGAAGGTTGAGACCGCGGGCGACATCCTGTTCATCGGCAACGTGTGCGAGGAGGGCCCCGGCGACCTGCGCGGGGTGCGGTATCTCTTCACCAAGGGTCCGTGGAAGGACAAGATCAAGCGGTTCATCACCGTCGACGGCGGCAACATGGACATCGTCACCAACTCGGGCCTCGGCAGCCTGCGCTACAAGGTCACGTTCAAGGGGCCGGGCGGGCACAGCTGGGGCGCGTTTGGCAATGTGAGCCCGGCCTTCGCGATGGGCGACGCGATCGCTCGTTTTGGCCAGCTCAAGGTGCCGAAGAGTCCGAAGGTTTCCTACAACGTCGGCATCGTTTCCGGCGGCACGTCGGTGAACTCGATCCCGTTTGAGACCGCGATGGAAGTCGACATGCGCGCGGTCGATCCGGCGGCGCTCAAGGACATCGACGCCAAGTTCAAGAAGATCATCGGCGAGGCCGTCGAGGCGGAGAACGCGGCGCGGGCGCGGTCACTCGCTGGACGAGTGGGTCGATGTCGAAAAGACCCAGGCGGTGAAGGATTTCGAGCTCGCGGCGGCGATGATCCTGAGCATCGCGGAGCTGCCGTAAGGCGGGGCGGAAGCCGGAACCGCGAAGACTGTGCCGGCTACGGCGCGGAGCGGGGGCTCTTCGGCTTCGCGGTTGGTTTCGACTTCGCCTGCGCGGCGGCCTTCTCAGCGAACTGCTCGACGAGTTTTTCGATGCGGCGGGTGCGCGTCTCGGCGGTCCGGACGGCGTTGAGCTGTTCGATCACGACGCGCCGGGTGGAGGGCGCGGCGCGCTGCCAGGCGCCCTCGGCGGCCGGGCGAAATTTGAGCGCGCGCAGCAAATCCGGCGGCACCGTGACCGTGCGCGGCGAGCGGTCGGGGATGAGCGTGATGTCGAGTGCGTCGCCGACCTGGAGGCCGGCGGCGCGGAAGACGTCGGCATGCAGCGAGACGCGGCCGCGGCCCTCGCGGCTGGGCGTCACGGTGGAGGCGTGGGCGTCGCCGGCGTAGCGGATCGTCACCGGGATATGCCGGGCGCGGCCGAGTTCCTCGACGACGGCGGCGGGGACGTCGATCCAGTAGCCGGGGCCGACTTTGGCGATGGTGGCGCGGAAGGTGGGCACGGGGGCGGGAGGAGCGGGAAGGGCGATCCGGAAGTCCGGCTTACTTTTGCTTCAGGAGTTTTTCGATGGCGCGTTGCGCGGGCATCGAGGGCGCGGTGCCGAATTTCGTGACGGAGAGGGCGGCGGTCGCGTTGCCGTAGCGGGCGGCGGTGGCGATGTTGCCGTCGTAGCGCGCGAGGCCGGCGGCGAATCCGCCGACAAACGCGTCGCCCGCGCCCGTGGTGTCGACGACCTTGATCCCGCGGTGCGCGGGGATGAAGAGGTGGCCGCGGTGCTGCGAGACGAAGCAGCCGCGCGCGCCGAGGGTGACGATGACGGTCGGAAGCTCGAAGGCGCGGCACAGACGGTGGAGGTCGTGCGGGCTGAGCGCGCGGAGGGATTTTTCGGTGAAGCCGCGGCGGTTCACGAGTGTGACGAACTCGGTCTCGTTGGGAATGAGGACGTCGGTGTAGTCGAGGATGCGCGGGTCGAAGTCGGCGCGCATCGGCGCGGGGTTGAGGACGGTGGTGACGCCGGCGCGCCGGGCGGTGCGGAAGACGTGGGCGTTGAGCGTCAGCGAGGTCTCGTGCTGGCAGACGACGACGCGCGCGCCGCGGACGAGGTCGGCGGGCACGTCGCGCGGGGCGAGGGCGGCGTTGGCGCCGAGGGCGATGACGATCTGGTTTTCGCCGCGACGGTTGACGAGGATGGCGGCGTTGCCGGTGGGGAGCTTTTTGCGGGCGAGGTGGAGGTCGATGCCCTCGGCGCGGAGAAACGCCTCCGCCTCGCGGCCAAAGCCGTCGTCGCCCACCGCGCCGACGAAGGCGGTCGCGCCGCCCGCGCGCGCGGCGGCGACGGCCTGGTTGGAGCCCTTGCCGCCCGGGCCGGTCTGGAACCGGCCGACGATCGTCTCGCCGGGGGAGGGAAACTCGGCGCACGACCACGTGAGGTCCTGGTTGAAGCTGCCGACGACGACGATGGAGGGTTTCACGGCCGGGAGGCTGGCCGGTGGCGTCCGCCCTGACAAGCCGCGCGCCGCTCATCCTGCGCGGCGCGCCGTTCGTCCAAAGTTTGCGCTCCCGCGGGGGTGGCTGTGTAGTCTCGTTTTCATGCAACCCGCTCTCACGACCGAAGTCCTGGAGGACGACGCTCCCCGCCGCCAGCGCGCGAAGGAGCGGCTCTACGTCATCTGCCAGACGGCGGGCTGGGGGCTGTTTTTGATCCTGCAGATCACCTTCATGCGGGTGTTCTGGTCGCGCCGCCCGCCGACGGCGGACGAGCAGCTGAGCGACATCAGCATCATCGTGATGGTGATCCTCGAGGGCCTGCTCGTGTCGCACTATACCCGCGCCCTCACCACCCGCTGGGGCTGGAAACGGCTGGGCTGGCGCGCGCTGCTGCCGCGGCTGCTGTTCCTCAGCCTCGTGCAGTCGGCGGTCTGGTCGCTGGCGGGCTACGGTTACACGCATGGCCTCCTGCGGCTCCCCGTGCGGGCCGACGTGGGACTGGGGATTTCCATCTCGGTGAGCGTGATCAACGGCGCGATCATGTTTTCCGGCTGGTGGTGCGTCTACATGCTCTACCACGTCTTTCATCGGCTGGAGATCGAGCGCCTGCGGACGGGCGCGGCCAGCAAGGAGGCGGAGCTTCGCGCGCTGAAGGCGCAGGTGAACCCGCACTTCATCTTCAACTCCCTCAACTCCCTCCGCGCCCTCATCGACGAGGATCCGGCGCGGGCGCGGCAGTCGGTCACCCAGCTCGCCAATCTCCTGCGCTACTCGCTGCAGAGCGGCCAGCTGGAGACGGTGCCGTTCGAGGATGAACTGGGGGTCGTCAACGACTACCTTGCCCTCGAGCAGGTCCGGCACGAGGAGCGCCTGCGGGTGCGCCTCGACATCGATCCCGAGGCGCTGCCGCTGCCGGTGCCGCCGATGCTCCTGCAGACGCTGGTGGAAAACGCCGTAAAATACGGCATCTCCACCCGGGCCGAGGGCGGCGAGATCGCGATCATCGCGCGCTGCGAGCGCGGCATGCTCCACCTGCAGGTCACCAACCCCGGGGAGCTTGCAACCGCCGAGACCAAGACCCGCGCCGTCTCGACGGGCGTCGGGTTGCGCAATGCCGCGGAGCGCCTGCGCCTCCTCTTCGGCGAGACGGCCACCCTCCGCCTGCGCGCCGAATCCCCCTCGCTCGTCGTGGCCGAGGCCGTGCTGCCGCTGCAGCTCCACCGCGCATGAAAGCCCTCCTCATCGACGACGAACGGCTCGCGCGCAACGAGCTCCGCCGCCTGCTCGCGGCGTTTCCGGAGATCGCGATCGCGGGCGAGGCCGCCAATGCGAAGCAGGCCCGCGAGCAGCTGGCGACGCTCCAGCCGGACCTGCTCTTTCTCGACGTGCAGATGCCGGGCGAGACGGGCATGGAGCTGCTGGAGTCGCTCGAGGCGCCCATGCCGCACGTGATCTTCACGACCGCCTACGACGAGTTTGCGGTGAAGGCCTTCGAGCTGAACGCCCTCGACTACCTGCTCAAGCCCGTCGATCCCGCGCGCCTCGCCGCCGCCATCGGGAAGCTGCGCGACAAGGTCGCGGGCGGGACGGCGGAGGGCGCGACGCGGGCCGCGCCGCGCGACCGGCTCGCCGCCGAGGACAAGGTCTTCGTACGCGAGGGCGACCGGTGCTGGTTTGTCGAAGTGAAGTCGATCCGCCTGCTGGAGAGCGAGGGCAACTACACCCGCGTGCATTTCGAGAACGCGCAGCCGCAGCTCTTCCGCTCGCTCAACGCGATGGAGGAGCGGCTCGACCCGAAGTACTTCTTCCGCGCCAACCGCCGCCAGATCATCAATCTCGCGTGGATCGACAAGATCGAGCCCTGGTTCAGCGGCGGCCTGCTCGTCCACCTGAAGGGCGCGGCCAAGGTCGAGCTGAGCCGGCGCCAGGCGCAGGAGTTCCGCGACAAAATGAGCCTGTAACCCTCCTATGATCGAAGCCCGCAACCTCACCAAGCTCTTTCGCGACAAGAAGCGCGGGGAGCTCCGCGCCGCGGACGACATCTCGTTTCGTGTCGAACCCGGGCAGATCTACGGCCTGCTCGGGGCCAACGGCGCGGGCAAGACCACCACGTTGCGCGTGCTCGCCACGCTGCTGCGACCGACCTCGGGCACCGCGACGCTCGCGGGCTTCGACGTGGCGCGCGAGCCGGAGAAGGTGCGCGCCAACGTGGGTTTTCTCGCCGCCTCGACCGCGCTCTACGCGCGACTAACCGCGCGGGAGATGATCACGTACTTCGGCCGGCTCAACGCGCTCACCGACGCGGCGATCCGCGAGCGCATCAAGCAGCTCTCCGCCGAACTCGACATGGACGAGTTTCTCGACCGGCGCTGCGACAAATTCTCCACGGGCATGAAGCAGAAGACCTCGATCGCGCGGACGCTGATCCACGACCCGGCGGTGATGATCTTCGACGAGCCGACCCTCGGGCTCGACGTGATGACGGCGCGGGCGATCGTGCAGTTCGTGCGCCAGTGCAAGGCACGCGGGAAAACCGTGATCTACTCGACGCACGTGATGAGCGAGGTGGAGAAACTCTGCGACACCATCGGCATCATCCATGATGGCAAGCTGCTGGCCGAGGGCACGCTCGCCGAGCTGCGCGCGCGCCACGGGGAGCAGGACATGGAGGAGATCTTTGTGAAGGTGGCCCGGACGGAGGAGCGCGCATGAACTGGAACATCATTCTCACGATCTACCTGAAGGAGCTGCGCGACATGCTGCGAGACCGGCGCACGCTGTTTTCGATCATCATCATCCCGACACTGGTGATGCCGCTGATGACCTTCGGCTTCGGCAAGGTGGCGGCCAATGTCATCGGCAAGGCGCGCGAGGAGATCCCGGCCATCGTGATCCTCGGGGGCGAAGATTCGCCGGCCGTGGTGGCCGCCCTCAGGGCGTCGAAGAAACTCAAGGTGGTCGACCGCGGCTCCGATTCGAAAAAACAGATCGAGGCCCAGATCGCGGACAAGAAGATCCGCGCCGCCGTCGAGCTGCCGCCGAAATTCGAGGCGGACCTCAAGGCGGGCGTCGCCCCCACGGTGGTGATCTACCATTACGAGGGCGAATTGAAGTCCTCGCTCGGGGCGGGGGAGCTGGAGAAGTTTTTCCGCGACCTGCGGGAGCAGACCGTCACGGCCCGGCTGGCCGAGCGCTCGCTGCCGGCGACGCTGGTGAAGCCGTTCGATTTTCGGCGCGAGAATGTCGCGCCGCCCGAGAAGGTCGGCGGCAACATCGTCGGCGGCATCGTGCCCTACCTGATCATCATCCTCTGCTTCACGGGTGCGATGTATCCGGCGATGGATCTCACGGCGGGGGAAAAGGAGCGCGGCACGATGGAGACCCTGTTGTGCAGCCCGGTGGCCCGCGTGAACATCGTGCTCGGCAAGTTCCTCATGGTCCTGACCGGTTCGCTGTCGGCGATGGGCTTCATGCTGATCTCGATGGGGACGACGGCGTTCATCGGCGGATCGCTGCTGATGAGCGGTGGCGGGGTCGGCAAGGCGGCCCAGGCCGCGGGACCCGCGAAATCTGCCGCGGCGGGCATGATCCCGCTCATCGATCCGCTCGGACTGCTGGGGGTGCTGGCGATGGTGTTCCCCGTCGCCGTGCTGTTCGCCGCCGTCGCGTTCACGATCTCGCTGTTTGCGAAGAGCCACAAGGAGGCGCAGAGCTACCTCGCGCCATTGATGATCGTGGTCATCATGCCGTCGGTGATCGGGATGTTGCCCGGCATCGACCTCAACGCCCGGCTCGCGCTCGTGCCGCTGCTGAACCTCTCGCTCGTGTGCCGCGAAATGCTGTCGGGCGTGTGGCACTGGAACTACATCGCGATCATCTTCGGTTCGTCGTGCGTGTATGCGGCGGTGGCGCTGGCGCTCGCGGTGCGGATGTTCAACCGGGAGGACGTAATCTTCCGTACGTAGGGCCGGCAATGGCGGCGAATTGTGAAAAATTTAAAAATCCCGGCGCGTGGGTGTTAACCGTGGGTAAAAGCCGGCCGCGCCTATAGCGCCGGCCGGCGAGTTGTGTCATAAGGTGTCGCGGTCAGAGCACCGCCACAACTCATGAACACAACCATCACCTTTCCTCCGCGCCCGCCGGCCCTGAAGCTTGTCCGTGCGTCCGCATCCTCCACATCCTCCGCACCGCCGTCGGAAGAGATCTGGGCCTCGACCCTTGCGGAGGAGCGCCGTCGACTGCAGGAAGATCACGACGCGTTGCGGCTCCGGGAGGACAACCTCCGCGAGTACGAAGCCCGCTTGCGCGCGATGCAGGACGAGATTGACGCGAAGCGCGGGGCGGCTTCGGCCGCCGTTCCGGCAGCGACCCCGGCGCGCCCGCCGGCGTCCGTGGTCCGGCCGCTGACCAGGGCGCCGTTCGACGGCGATCCCGCCCTCGCCGGGGCGTGGGAGAAACTTCACCGCGCGCGCGAACTGCTCGAGGCCGAGCAGACCCACTTGCGCGACGAGCGCATCATCACCCAGGAAAAGGCCAGCGAGGTGAAGCGCCGCGAGAAGGCGGTCGCCGAACGCGAGGCCCGCGTGGCGGAGCGCGAGCGACAGTTGGTCGAGGCGATGGAGGGCCTGACGCCCGCGCCGCAACCCGTGGCGGCGGAGCACACGATGTCGGCGATGAGCCGGCTCACGCGCGCGCCGTTCGACATGGCGCGTTCGGTCTTCGGCGCGAAGAAATGACCGGTCCATGACACGGAGATTTTCCCGCGGCTGAAAAATCGGCTTGCACCACGCGTGCGGCCCCGCCATCCCGTCCCGCAATGATTTCGTCCGCCCTCGTCGTCGCTACCTACGCTACCGTCTCCATGACGGTAGGTAAACGCGCACGCTGGCACGGGTCGGCTTGGCGACGATGGTCAGGCGCGAAAATCGCGCGACACGGCTGAACCAGCCGCGAAATCTGAAAACCACCGCCAAGCCCGACTCACCCGAGTCGGGCTTTTTGTTTTCCAAAACCTCCACGCCCTTTTCGTCCCACCGCTCCCCATGCCAACGCTCCTCGCTCCACCACCGTCCGTCCCGGCCGCCGCCCCCGTGCGGAGGCCGTTTCCTCCCTCGTTACCGTCGCGTGCGCCCGCGCAGATTGACCTGCCCGCCGTCTCGTTTTTCGGGCGCACGCTCGCCGAATACGCCCAGTTCTTTGCGCTCGACCTGCCCGCGCTGCGGCGGCGCGACGTGCTCGATGTCGCGGCGGGCCCTTCGTCCTTCGTCGCCGAGGCCTGCGCCCGCGGCATCGACGCCGTGGCGGTCGACCCGCTCTACGCGGGCCGCGTTGACGAACTCACGGCCCGGATCGACGGCGACTACGCGCGGATGCTGACGCAGATGCGCGCGAAGCCGGCGCTGTTCCGCATGAAGTCGTTTCCGTCGTTTGACGCGGCGGAGGCGGACCGGCGGGCGGCGGCGCAGCGTTTCCTGGCGGATTTCTCCACGCACTCCCTGCACGGCCGGTACGTGGCCGGCGCGCTGCCGCGGCTCCCATTCTTCGACGACTCGTTCGACCTCGTGCTGTGCGCGCACCTGCTGTTTATCTACGCGAACCGGTTCGACTTCGACTGGCACGTCGCCGCGTGCCGCGAGCTCGCGCGGGTGAGCGCGGGCGAGGTGCGCATCCACCCGGTGTGCGGCCCCGACGGGCGGCCCTACCCGAAGCTCGCGGCGCTGCGGCGCGAACTGCGCGCCGGCGGCATCGAGAGCGAGGTCGTGCGCGTGGACTACGAGTTCTTCATCGGCAGCGGCTCGATGCTGGTGCTGAGGAAGGGCGCGACATGAGCGCGCCCGGCGAACTCGCGCGCACGCCCGCACCGCCGTACTACGCGGTGATCTTCACCTCGAAACGCGCGGCCGACGACGGCCGCGGCTACGGCGCGATGGCGCAGCGCATGGTCGACCTCGGCTCGCGCTACGACGGGTTTCTCGGGATCGAGAGCGCGCGCGGCGCCGACGGCGTGGGCATCACGGTGAGCTACTGGCGCGACGAGGCGGCGATCCTCGCGTGGAAACGCGACACCGAGCACGAGAAGGCGCAGCGCGGCGGACGCGAGGCCTGGTACGACGCCTACGAGGTGCGAATCGCGAAGGTGGAGCGCGCCTATGGATTTGCGCGCGGCGCGCCGGCCTGAGAGAGTCGGCGGATGTTCCCCCAACATATCATTGCCCGGAAACGCGACGGCCACGCGCTCACCCGCGACGAGATCGTGGCGTTTGTGCGGGGCGCGACCGACGGCTCGTGGGCCGACTACCAGCTCAGCGCGATGCTGATGGCGATCGTGTGGCGCGGGATGACGCCGCAGGAGACCGCGTTTTACACCGAGGCGATGATGCACTCGGGCGTCGTCGCCGACCTCTCCAGTCTCAAGGTCCCGAAGGCCGACAAGCACTCGACCGGCGGCGTGGGCGACAAGGTCTCGCTGCACCTCGCGCCGATGATCGCGGCCTGCGGCGTCGCGGTGCCGATGATCTCCGGCCGCGGCCTCGGGCACACCGGCGGGACGCTCGACAAGCTGGAGGCGATCCCGGGCTTCCGCGTGAACCTTCCGCTCGACGCCTACCGCGCGCAACTGGAGCAGATCGGCCTCGCGCTGATCGGCCAGACGGCGGACCTCGCGCCGGCCGACAAGAAACTCTACGCGCTCCGCGACGTGACCGCGACGGTCGAGAGCATCCCGCTCATCTGCGGCAGCATCCTCTCGAAGAAACTCGCCGAGGGCATCGACGTGCTCGTGCTCGACGTCAAGTTTGGCCGCGGGGCCTTCATGAAAGACAAGGCGAAGGCCCGCGAGCTGGCGCAGGCGCTGGTCTCCGTCGCGACCGCGATGGGCAAGCCCACGCGCGCGGTGCTGACCGCGATGGACGAGCCGCTCGGCGGCACCGTCGGCAACGCACTGGAGGTGATGGAATCAATCGAATGTCTGCGCGGCCACGGTCCCGCCGACTTGATGGAGGTGACCTTCGCGCTCGGCGAACAGATGCTGCTGCTGGCCAAGGTGGTGGCGACGAAGGACGAGGCGCGGGCGAAGCTGGAGGCGAGCCTCGCGAGCGGCGCGGCGCTGGAAAAATTCAGGGCGATGGTCGCCGCGCAGGGCGGCGAGACGCGCGTGGTGGACGAGCCGGTGCGGCTGCCGCAGGCAAAGTTCAAGGAAGCGCTCGCCGCGACCCAGGCGGGGTTTGTGACCGAGGTCGATGCGATGGGCGTGGCGCTCGCGGCGCTGCGGCTCGGCGCCGGTCGCGCGAAGGCCGAGGATAAAATCGATCATGCGGTGGGCGTGAGCGCGCTCGTGAAAGTCGGCGAACGCGTCGCGGTGGGCGCGCCCCTCGGCGTGGTCCACGCCAACGACGCGAGCGCGCTGGCGGAGGCGAAGGCGATGCTGGCGAAGGCGATCGTCGTGGGCGAGCGGGCGACGGCGCCGGGCCGGCTGGTGGAGGAGATTCTGGGCTAGGGCCGGGACCGGTTCGCAGGTGGCGGCGCGCCCCAAAGGGCCCGCGCGAGAGATCGGGGGATCACCCGGGGGTAATTGCTGTCATATGCACAGTTATATCCCGAGCGGGCGGCGCTTTAGTCCGTCCCGTGCGTCCGGCTGCTCGTAGTCAGAGTGGTGTGCAAAATCCCGATAACCCTCGTTATGAAAACAAAACTCCTGTTCGCGATGGCGATGCTCGCGGCCTGCCTCGCAGGCTGCGTTTCCACGGCCGACAAGCTCAACAACATCAAGATCGGCATGACGCGAGGCCAGGTCGTCGCCCTCCTGGGCGAGCCGAACAGCATGAGCGCCCAGGGTAACATCGAGTACCTGACCTACTATCTCGCCAACGAGGCGGTCTCGCGCGACCAGCCCTACGCCGTGCGGCTGGTCGATGGAAAGGTGGAGTCGTTCGGGCGGTTCATCCAACTGGCCGACATCTACAACCGGCCGGTCAACGGCAACCCGCCGACCAATCCGTGGGGCACGGCGCCGATGATGATGCCAGCAATGGCGCCCGCGAGTGCGCCCGACATCGTCACCCAGCTCCAGCAGTTGAAGGCGTTGAAAGATCAGGGCGTCCTGAACGAAGAGGAGTTTCAGAAAGCGAAGGCGCGGGTGCTGGCGGCCAAGTGAGCCGGCGGCCGCGCCCAGCTGAATAAATTTGCGCGCGTCATAGGGGACCGCGCGCTTGACCGACCCGGGCGGCGCGAATCACTGATTGTCCTTTCATGAATCGCACCTCCCTTCTGGCCTTTTTTCTGCCACGCAACCGTAACGGGCTCCGCCGGACGGCGCGGCTCCCGTTGGCCACTCTGGCGATTCTGGCTGGCGGGACGGGGTCCGCCTTTGGCCAGGTGAAGTTCACCCCCGGTGCCGAGCAGGTGGCGGTCGCGGTCAACGGGCAGCCCTTTACGGTCTTCCACTACGGGCGCGTGGAGAACAAGCCGTTCCTCCATCCGCTGCTGACTCCGTCCGGGAAGAATGTGTTGCGCGGTTTTCCGGTCAGCCCGCTGCCGGGCGACCCGACCGACCGCCCGCACCAGCGCGGGCTGTGGGTCGGCTCGGAGGGTGTCACCGGGCCCGGGGGCCAGGCGGATTTCTGGGAGAACGATCCGCTGTACCCCGCCGAGGGCAAGGGCCGGATCGTCGTGCAAAAGCTCCTGGAGGCCACCGAGGGCGCGGAGCAGGGCCGGCTCGCGATCGAGGCGCACTGGATCAGCCCGCAGAAAAAGGTGTGGGTGGTCGAGCGCCGCACGATGACCTTCTACAGCCAGCCGGCGGACTGCCGGATGTTTGACGTGACCATCGAGCTCACGGCGGCCGAGCCGATCACCTTCGACGACGAGCAGGACGGCGTCCTCGGGCTGCGCCTCGCGCTGCCGTTCGACGACCACTACGACGGCAAGGTCGTGAACGAGGCGGGCCGCACGCAGGAGGATGTGCGCGGCCAGCGCTCGCCCTGGCTCGACTGGGTGGGACAACTGGACCCCCGGGAGTACCAGAGCTCCATCCACGGCAGCGGCGAGGCGATCGGCGTGGCGGTGTTCGACCACCCTTCGAACCACAACTACCCCGCGCGCTGGCAGGTGCGGACCAACGGCGTGTACATCCTGAGCCCGTTTGGCGGCAAGGCCTTCGAGAAATTCGACCCGACGGCCAGGGACGCGGCGCACCCGATGAAGCGCGGCGACACGCTGCGCTTCCGCTACCGCATTTTGATCCACCCGGAGAAGGTGGGCATCGCGCCGTTTTTCAAGGCGTGGGCCGCGCAAAAGTGAGGGCCGCCCCGACGGGAAAATAATTATCCATTATCTGAATACATGAAACGTCAGCACCGGACCGGCCCCGCGCGATCAGCGATCGTCACCACGATCATTCTTCTCGGGCTGACGCGACCGCCGGGAGCCGCGGCGGATGCCGGGGGCGTGACGCGGGCGGGGGAGGACATCGCGGTCACTTTGCCGCAGTTCGAGGTGTCCACGGCGCAGGACCAGGGGTACCGCGCGGGGAACTCGGTGTCCGCCACGCGCATCAACACCCCCATCAAAGACCTGCCCTTCACGCTCAACGCCTACACGCGGCAGTTCATCGACGACATCGGGGCGACCGACCTCGTGGACATCGTCAATTTTGCCCCCGGCGTGGCGGAGGCCGGGCGGGGGCAGGCGTCGGGCAATTCGATCTACACGATCCGGGGCTTTCAAAATGCGCCCCAGATCAACGGCCTGCCGACGCCCAACTCCGCGGGCCAGACCAACACCTCCGGACCCAACGTGGACACCGTGGGCATCGAGCGCGTGGAGGTCGTGAAGGGGCCGGCGTCGCTGCTCTACGGACAGGTGAATCCAGGCGGCACCATCAACTACATCACCAAGACGGCCGGGGAACGGCCGGCCTTCGCGTTCGGCGGCCTCCTCGGCAGCTCCAACCGCTGGCGAGCGACCGCAGACGTCAACCAACCGCTCGTGCCGGGCAAGCTGCTGTTCCGGCTCAATGTCGCCGAGGAGAACGGGGCCGAGTGGATCGATCATGCCACGAGCCGCACGACGGCGATCGTACCCACCCTGACCTGGAAGATCACGGACCGCCTCTCGCTCAAGCTCGACACCAGCAGCCTGCACCGATTGGAGCAGGGATTTCCAAACACGCCGCTCACCAACAACATCGTCGCGGCGCCGGGCGCCAACGGCATCCTGAGCGCGACGGGCGTGCTCGTCGATCCGGTTGACCGCCACAATCCCGGCCTTGTGGGGTTCTATCCGCTGCCGCTGGAGTTCAACTCGAACAGCGCGAACGACTATCGGCGTTCCAACTACCAGACCTTTGCGACCGAGGTCGTCTGCCGGCTCACCGACACCTGGGTCGCCCGCCTGAATGCCACGCGCGACATCACGTACGTGGGCTACAAGGCGACCGGGTTGCAGTCGGGGAGCGTGAGCCTGGACGTGCCCGCGAGTTTCCTCGCGCAGTCGACCAGCTACGCCCAGGCCGCGCGGCTTTTCGCCGACGCCATTTTGAAGAACCCGGCCGTGGCCCTGCAGGCGCCGCACCAGCAGGTCGGGCGGAGTCAGTACTTTCGCGACCTGCCCGGCATCCAGACCGCGTTGCAGGGTGAGGTGGTCGGACGCGTCGATCTCGGCTGGGCCAAGCTGACTCCGCTGGCCGGCGTCTATTATGATGGCGGCCGGGTGAGCGAACGCCGGCGGCAGAGCGGGGCCAACGGCACGTATGCGCTGTTCACCGCGCCCTCCGCGGCGGCGGCCGTCCCCGCGCCCGCGCCGTGGGATTTCGCGAACCCGGCGCAGTTTCCGATCAGCTTCGCCACCGATTTCGATCCCGGCCGCCTGCCGTACACCCAGTACACCACGACGTATCTGTATGACCGCGCGCAGTATGCCTCCGTATCCGCGCGGCTCCTACAGGAGCGGCTGATCGTGAACGCCGGTTTCCGCTACAACGAGTCCGACCAGCGGATCACGAACTACCTCACGAATCCGCCCGGCACCACGGCGAGCCCGACCTACACGCCGCATTTCCGCGAGACGAAGCCGACCTACCAGCTCGCCGCCGGTTACAAGGTGACGCGGGACGTGATGCTCTACGCCGCGTACAGCGAATCGTACTTCGCGATCGCCTCGCTGGCGAATTCGTTTCTCGGGCCGCAACAGGCGAAGCCGACGACGGGTCGCGGCTACGAGGCCGGCGTGAAGCTGGACCTGAACGACGGGCGGATCTCCGCCACGCTGTCCGCCTATGAGATCACGCAGAAGGACCGCGCCATCGGGGTGAACTACGTCCTGAACGGGATCAACATCTCCGACAATTTTCAGGGCACGAGCGATCGCAGCCGCGGCGTGGAGGGTGAGGTCACCTGGTCGCCGACCGACCGGTGGCAGGTCATCGCCAGCGCCGCGCTGGACGATTTTCGCGCGGTCTCGACGCCGGCGTTTGCGGGCTTTTTCCAGGGCACGACGGCGCAGGACATCCCCAAGGTGCAGGCCAACCTCTGGACCCGGTACACGTTTCGCGGCGAAGTCCTCAAGGGGCTGTGGCTCGGCGGCGGCGTGAATTACAACGGGAAGAAAGCCGGTTTCATCACCAATCCCGCTTACAAGCTGCCGGCCGTCGCCCTCTTCCGCCTCGCCGCGGGGTACGACTGGACGGCCGGCCGCCAGCGGATGTCGGCGCTCCTGCAGGGGGAGAATATCACCGACGAAAAGTATTACGCGACCGTGCAGGAAGCGGGCCTGCCCGCGCGAGTGAGCCTGGCGGTGCGGACGAGGTTTTGAGGTTGGGCGTCGGTAGGCGTGCGGACGCCGGTTTTGGGTGTTCGTCCCAAGGCGTCCGCAAGACGGACGCCCTACAAATCGTCGTGACGTTTCGACACCCGTGGAAGCCGCGACCTGAAATCCGGGCGGGCTGAAGCCCGCCCGGCTCATTTCTCCATCTCGGTCAGCTTCGTGACGGCGGCTTCCCAGGCGGTCGTGGCGGTCGCGATTTGGTCGACGACGGTGCTCAGCTCGCGGTTGAGGTGGTGGAATTTGCCCTTGTCGGCGTAGGACGCGGGGTCTTCCAGCGACGCGGTGATCTCGGCCTGCTTGGCCTCGAGCTCCGCCACTTTCTTTTCCAACTGGCCGACTTCCTCGCGGAATTTCCGGATTTCGTTGGGCGTGGGTTTTTTCGCGGCCGGAGCGGCGGGCGCGGCCTTCGCCGCGGGGGCGGCGGCGGCCTGCTTCGGGCGGGCGTCGGTGAAGCCGGCGGTGAGCGCGAAACGGGCGTCGGTGGACTTGGATTTCTCCAAGTAATAGTCGTAGTTGCCGGCGTAGGGCGTGAGGCGGCCGCTGTGGACGTGGAGCACGGTCTGCGCGAGGGCGCGGATGAAATGCACGTCGTGCGAGATGAAGATGAGCGTGCCCTCGTAGTTCTTCAGCGCGCCGACGAGCGAGTCGATCGACTGGATGTCCAGGTGGGTCGTCGGCTCGTCCATGAGGAGGAGATTCGGCGGCTTGACGAGGAGGCGGGCGAGGGCGAGGCGGGATTTTTCGCCCCCGGAGAGGACGCCGATGGGCTTGTGCACATCGTCCTTGCGGAAGAGGAAGGCGCCGAGGATGGCGCGGGCCTGCTGCTCGGTGAGCTGATTCTCATTCGTGCGCAGCGACATCACGTTCTCGAACACCGTGAGGTCCGGGTCGAGGTTATCGAGGCGGTTCTGGGCGAAGTAGCCGGGGACGACGTTGGTGCCGAGCTCGCGGGTGCCGCCCTGGGTCGGGATGACGTCGGCGAGGATCTTGAGGAGGGTGGACTTGCCGGCGCCGTTGGGGCCGACGAGGACGATGCGCTCGCCGCGCTGGGCCTGGAAATTGAGGTCCTTGTAGACGACGTGGGTGCCGTAGGCCTGCTGGATGTGTTCGAGGGTGATGACCTTGAGGCCGGAGCGCGGGGGCTGCGGGAACTTGAAGTTCATCTTGCGCAGCTCCTCGGTGGGCTCCTCGACGGCGGCCTCCTTGAGGCGCTCGATCTGCTTCTCCTTGGATTTCGCGCGGGAGGCCATGGAGGCCTTGGCGCCGAAGCGGTCGACGAAGACCTGGAGGTGGGCGATCTCGCGCTGCTGGTTCTTGAAGGCGGCGGCCTGCTGTTCCTTGCGGGCTTCCTTCTCGGTCAGGAAATTGTCGTAGTTGCCGTGGTAGTAATGGAGCGTGCCGGCGCGGAGCTCGAGCATGCCGGTGCAGAGGGCGTTGAGGAAGGCGCGATCGTGCGAGATGACGACGAGGCCGCCGGGGTAGCGGGTGAGGTAGTCCTGGAACCAGAGGAGGGCCTCGAGATCGAGATGGTTGGTGGGCTCGTCGAGAAGGAGAAGGGCGGGCTCGGCGACGAGGAGGCGGGCGAGGTGGGCGCGCATGACCCAGCCGCCGGAGAAGGTCTTGGCGAGCTTGTCGGCGTCGCCCTCCTTGAAGCCGAGGCCGGCGAGGATCTTCTTGGCGCGGGGCTCGAGGGTGTAGTCGATGTCGTAGTCGTCGTCGGTGGGCTCGAGCTTTTTGCCGCTCGTGGCGATGTGGAGGATGGTCTCGTCGCCGGCGGGGGCGCTCTCCTGGGGGAGGTAGCCGAAGTCGGCGCCGCGCTCCCACTCGATGGTGCCGGTGTCGGGTTTCTCCTCGCCGAGGATGAGGCCGAAGAGCGTGGACTTGCCGGCGCCATTGGGACCGATCAGGCCGAGGCGATCGGTGCGCGCAATGAAGAGCGACACGTCGGAAAAGAGTTCGCGGGTGCCGTAGGACTTGGAAACGTCGGCGATGGTAAGCATCGGAACCCATTAGCAAACATGATGCCGGGGTGGTCCGTCAATGATGGGATTCAGCGGAGTGCGGAAGGGTGTGGGGGCGGACGACTTGGGGCGGGCGCGATCAGGCGGCGGAAAGGGAGATTGTTCTTTTAATGAATCTTACTGTTGATTTATAGGGGAAGAGGTAGTAGGATGGGGATCGAACTCAAAAAGGAACCACCACGGATGAACACGGATCGACACGGATACGGGGGCTGGGCCATGCGCGGAGGCGCCGCGTGGGCGGGGCGCGGGCGGTCGGGTGGGGTCGAGGTGGGCGGTTGGGCGCAGCGGGGCAAATCCGACCAAATCCAAGTAAATCGCACCAGATCCGACCTCAGCAAAGCGACGGAGCTGTGCCCACGGAACACACGGAAGGCGGAACAGGAGGAAACGAAGGGCGCGGAGAACGGGCCGGGCAACGGCGTCGGGCGGGAGTCTCCATTCGCCCTGCTTCCGGTAAAATCTGCGGGTTCGGGAAGCCGCGGCGGAGCGGCGTCAGGGCAAATCCGACCAAATCGCACCAAATCCGACCAGATCAAGGTGGATCAAGGTTGGACCCGCGGGGGAGGCGGGAAGGCGGGACGGGGTGAGGCGGAGGAAGGGAACCACGAAAGACACGAAAAACACAAAAGGAAGACCGGGGGCCTCGCGTTTAGAGTGGAGTCGGGAGCTCGGTCGGGTCCGGGTAAATCCAGGCGGATCAAGGTGAATCCAAGTAAATCCGACCAAATCCGACCTGACCGGCCCGGCCGTGTTACAAATGTGTCGGGCGTAAAGCCCGACCTACTTGGCCAGCGTGAGGGCGATGCAGCCGGCGACGGCGATGACGCCGCCGACGAGGGCGCGGCGCGGCGGGCGGTCGCCCTCCAGCCAGAAGGCGATGGGGATGGCGAGCAGGGGCGTGGTCGCGGCGATGGGGAGCACGATGCCGCTGGGGGTCGTGGCGAGCGCCCATTGATAGCAGCCGACACCGAGCACGGGGCCGGCGAGCCCATTGGCCAGCATCCAGAGCCGGGCGCGGCGGCGTTCGGCGGGATCGGTCACCCCGACGAAGGCGGGCAGGCGCCGGACGGCGCGGAGGACGAGGAACCAGGCGCCGGTGAACACCAGGCCGGCGAGGATGCGGTGGTAGGCGGCGTTGAGCCCGAAGGTGGCGTTGTGGGCGGACTCGCCGGCGGCGACGGCGACATCGACGCCCTTGCGACTGACGAGCGCGCCAAAACCCTGGCCGGCGGCGGCGAGCAGGCCGAAGAGGAAGCCGACGGGTTTGATCTTCACCTTGGGCGGGCTGGACTTGCCCGGCATGAGCGCGACCGCGACGCCGCCGAGGATGACGAGGCCCCAGAGGATCTGGGGGGCGGTGAGGCGGGTGCCGAGCCAGAGCCATTCACCGAGGGCGGCGAGGGGCGCGGCGAGGCATTGGGTCATGAGGACGGTGAGCCGCGAGCCGAGGTAGGGGAGGGCGCCGTAGACGCCGAGGTCGCCGAGACCCATGCCGATGACGCCGCTGAGGAGAAACCAGGGCAGGCTCGCGCTGGCGAAGCCGTGGCCGAGGGTGTGGGCGAAAAGCGCGAGGACGAGGCAGGCGATGGCGAGGCGGCCGAGATTGGCGCGGAGCGGACCGGACGCGCGCACGCTGTGGCTCGCGCAGGTGGCGTTGAGCGCGAAGAAAAAGGCGGCGAGAAACGAGGCGAGCATCGGTGCGAAACCGACGACGAGAGCGCACGCTTTTGCCTGACGCGACGGTTTTTTGTGGCGCAGCGGCGCGGCGCGGCCCAATTCTCCCCGTACACATCCCCCCATCCATGAAAGCCAAGAAAGCCAAAGTGAAACCTGAAGCCGTCAACGCCGCGCTCGCCGCGAAGAAGGGCCCGATCTCCCAATTTATTGCGCATCACTACCGGCATTTCAATGCCGCGGCGCTCGTGGATGCGGCGAAGGGTTACGAGACGCACCTCGCCGCCGGCGGCAAGATGCTCGTCACGCTCGCGGGCGCGATGTCCACGGCGGAGCTCGGCATCTCGCTCGCGGAGATGATCCGGCAGGACAAGGTTCACGCGATCGTCTGCACGGGCGCGAACCTCGAGGAGGACATTTTCAATCTCGTGGCGCACGACTACTACGAGCGCGTGCCGCACTACCGCCACCTCACCGCGGAGGACGAGGTGAAGCTGCTCGACCGTCACATGAACCGCGTGACGGACACGTGCATCCCCGAGATGGAGGCCATGCGCCGCATCGAGGCGGTGGTCGCCGACGAGTGGACGAAGGCGGACCAGGCAGGCGAGCGGTATTTCCCGCACGAGTTCATGTACAAGATTCTCCGCGGCGGTAAGCTCAAGAAGAGCTACCAGATCGACCCGAAGAATTCGTGGATGCTCGCCGCGTGCGAGAAGAACCTGCCGATCATCGTCCCGGGCTGGGAAGACGCGACGCTCGGCAACATGTACGCGGGCCGCTGCGTGACCGGCGAAATCAAGAACGTGCACACTGTGCGCACCGGCATCGAGTACATGACCTGGCTCGCGGAGTGGTACACGAAGACGGCGAAGAAGCTCAAGAACGGCGAAGGCTCGATCGGGTTCTTCCAGATCGGCGGCGGCATCGCGGGCGATTTCCCGATCTGTGTGGTGCCGATGCTGCACCAGGACCTCCAGCGCACGGGCGTGCCGCTGTGGGGCTACTTTGCGCAGATCAGCGACTCGACCACGAGCTACGGCAGCTACTCGGGCGCGGTGCCGAACGAGAAGATCACGTTGGGCAAGCTCGCGGGCTCGACCCCGAAGTTCATCGTCGAGAGCGATGCGACGATCGTCGCGCCGCTGATCTTCAACTGGGTGCTCGGGAAGTAAGCCCGGGGGGCGGCCGAGCCGGAATAAGTCGATTTAAGATTCGCGCCGGACCGGGGTTATGTTGATCTGGCGCGAAGGAGTTCAAGTGAGCACCCCCAGCGGGCCCCGTCTCGCCACCCCCATGCCCCCCCTTTCTTTTCGCTGCAGGAGACCGATTCCCCGTCTGCGGCAGGCGGTTGAAGCGGACGGGGCGGAACGTCGGGAGGTGGGCACGACATGAGCACGGGTGGGCAACCGTTGGATGACCGGGCGCGGCTGGACGCGCTCGTGCGCGCCGGGCTGACCGGGTCGGCCGCGGAGCCAGGGTTTGACCGGCTCACGCGGCTGGCGGCGAAAGTCGTGGGTGCGCCGGTGTGTCTGGTCTCCCTCGTGGACGATCGCCGGCAGCTGTTGAAATCGGCGCACGGGCTGACCGGCGCGGTCGCGGACGTGCGGGAGACGCCGCTGACCCATTCGTTTTGCCAGCATGTGGTGATGTCCGGCGCCCCGCTGGTGGTGGGCAATGCGCACGATCATCCCCTGGTATGTGACAATCCCGCGGTGCGCGAATTCGGCGTGGTGGCCTACCTGGGCATCCCGCTCCGCTCGCCCGGGGGGTTGGTGCTCGGGTCGTTCTGCCTGATCGACCCGCAGCCGCGCCAATGGCTGCCCGCCGAGATCGAGCTGACCAAGGAGTTTGCCGCCCTCGCGGAGACCGAAATCGCCCTGCGGACCGCCGTGGCCGAGCGCGACCAGGTGCAGGTCCGCCAGCGGGCGGTGCTGGACGGCACGACGTTCGGCGTGATCTCCACGACCCTGGAGGGCGTGATCGAGCTCTTTAACATCGGGGCGGAACGCCTCCTCGGGTATACCGCGAAGGAAGTGGTGGGCCGGCAGACCCCGGCGGTTTTCCACCTCGCGGAGGAGTTGCGGGCGCGCGCGGCGGAACTGGCCGCGCGGCTGGGGCGAACGGTCGAGCCGGGGTTCGAGGCGTTGGTCGCGCAGGCCCGGCAGGGCAGGCGGGACGAGCGCGAGTGGACCTATGTCCGCCGGGATGGCAGCCGGCTGCCGGTGACGGTCTCCGTGACGGCGTTGCGCGACCAAGGTGGCGCGGTCTCGGGGTTTCTGTGGGTGGCGCAGGACCTGACGGAGCACAAGCAGGCGCAGACGGTGTTGCAGGCGGCCGAGGAGCGGCTGCAACGGGTGCTCGGCCACGCGGAGTGCCTCGTGTGGGAGGCGGACGTCACGCTGACGACGCAGGACTGGGACTGGCGGATGACGGTGCATCCCTCGGGCCTGTACCGGCGCCTGTCGGGCGGAGATCAGGTGCCGCGCGGAGCGGGCCTGTGGTACCAGTTCAACATCCCGGAGCAGGACGAGATGGCCCGGCGCAGCCGCGCGGCGATGGAGTCCGGCGCGGAAGGGTACGAACAGGAATTTCGGCTCGTACGGAACGGTCACGTGGAGTGGATGCGCGAGTCGGTGTCGATCCGGCGGGTCGGGCCCGACCGGTTTTGGCTGGTGGGCGTGGCTGTGGACATCACGGAACAACGGCGTGCGCGCGCCGCCCGCGACGAGATGGTCGCGCGGCTGAACAAACTGGGGTCGCAGGTGCCGGGCCTGATCTACCAGTTTCGGCGCCGGCCGGACGGCACGATGGGTTTTCCCTATGCGAGCGAGGGTATCCGCGCAATCTACGGGGTGGAGCCGGAGGCGGTCCGCGAGGACGCGAGCGGGGTGTTCAGGGTGGTGCATCCGGACGATCTGGCGCGGCTGGTCGAATCGATCGAGGTTTCGGCCCGGAACCTCGCCCCGTGGCAGCTCGAGTACCGGACGCGGACGGCGGACGGCACGGTGCGGTGGCTGCTGGGCAGTTCCCTGCCGGAGCGCGAGGCGGACGGGAGCGTGCTCTGGCACGGGTTCATCACCGACATCACGGAGCGCAAGCAGGCCGAGGCGGCGCTGCAGGCGACGCGCACCCAGCTGGAGACCACGTTTGCGGCGATGTCGGAGGGCCTCGTGCTGCAGGACGCGCAGGGCGCCATCCTCGAGTGCAATGCCGCAGCGGAGCGAATCCTCGGGCTCTCGCGGGACCAGCTCGCCGGCCGCACCTCGCTCGACCCCCACTGGCGCTGCGTGCGTCCCGACGGGGCGCCGTTTGACGGGGCGGAGCACCCGGCGATGGTGACCCTGCGCACCGGCGAAGCGCAGCGGGACGTGGTCATGGGCGTGCACCGGGCGGACGGCTCGCTCTCGTGGGTCGAGATCAACACGGAGCTGATCGGGACGGTGGGCGACCCGAGCCGCCAGGTGGTGTGCAGTTTCCGCGACATCACCGCGCGCCGGGCGGCCGAGGACAAGGTCGTGCAGGGCCAGCGGATGCTGGCGACCGTCACCGGGATCCTGCCCGGGCTGGTGGCCTACTGGACGGCAGACCTGCGCTGCGCCTTTTCGAACCCGGAGTATTGCGAATGGTCCGGCCTGCCGGAGGAACAGATGCGGGGTATCCGCCTGGAAGCGCTGCCGGGGCCGGTGCTCCACCGGCCGGACGAACCGGAGATCGGCGCCGTGCTCCGGGGCCAGCCGCAGCATTTCGAGCGGCGTTTCACCCGGCCCGACGGCCGATGGATGCACACCTGGGTGCAGTACATGCCCGACTTCGAGGCCGACCAGACCACCGTCAAGGGCTTCGTGGTCCTGATCTCCGACGTCACGGAGATCAAGCACCAGGAGGAGGCGCTGCGGGCGAGCGAGGCGGAGCTGGCCCGCCAGAAGTTCGCCCTCGACCAGCATGGCATCGTGGCGATCACGGACGTGCGGGGGCACTTCACCTACGTGAACGACCGGTTTTGCGCGGTCAGCCGCTACGGGCGGGACGAGCTGCTGGGGCGACACATCCGGCTCGTGGACTCGGGCCGCCACCCCGCGGAGTTTTTCGCGGCGATGCACGGCGTGATCGCCGGCGGCGGAGTGTGGCACGGCGAGGTCTGCAACCGGGCGAAGGACGGCAGTATGTACTGGGTGGATACGACGGTCGTGCCCTTCACCGACGACGGCGGCCGGCCCGTGAGCTACGTGACGATCAGCACCGACATCACCTCGCGCAAGCAGCTGGCGGTGAGCCTCGCGCAGGCGCGCGACGAGGCGCTGGAGGCGTCGCGGCTGAAGTCGGAGTTCCTGGCGACAATGAGCCACGAGATCCGGACCCCGATGAATGCGGTGATCGGGATGGCGGGGCTGCTGGCGGACTCGGACCTGCAGCCGAAGCAGGCGGAGATGGCGCGCACCATGCTGGGCGGGGCGGAAACGCTGATGGCGATCATCAACGACATTCTGGATTTCTCCCGGATCGAGGCCGGCCGGATGCGGCTCGACGCCGCGGACTTCGACTTCCGGCGCCTGGTGGAGGAGACCGTTTCGCTCCTCGCGCCGCGGGCCCAGGAGAATGGGGTGGAGCTGACGTTGGAGTTTGTCTCGGCGCCGACGGCGATGCTCCAGGGCGACGGCGGGCGCGTCCGGCAGGTGCTGACCAACCTGGTCGGCAACGCGATCAAATTCACCGAGGTGGGCGAAGTGGCGGTGACGGTGCGGACGACGGCGAAAGCGGACCACCGCAGCCGGGTGCGGGTGGAGGTGCGCGACACGGGCGTGGGCATCGCGCCGGAGGCGCGGGCGCGGCTGTTCCAGCCGTTTACGCAGGCGGACGGAAGCACGACGCGGCGGTTTGGCGGGACGGGGCTGGGCCTGGCGATCTGCCGGCAACTGGTCCACCTGATGGGTGGCGAGATCGGGTTCGAGAGCGAACTGGGCCGGGGCTCGGTCTTCTGGATCGAGCTCGAATTCGTCGGGCGGTCCGCAGTGCAAGCCGTGGCCGCGGCGACCGCGCCGCCCGGACGAAGGGTGCTCGTGGTGGACGACAACGAGACCAACCGGCGGATCCTGATCGGTCAGCTGTCGCATTGGGGGATGGAGGTCGAGGCGGTGGCGGATGCGGCCGGCGCGCTGGCCCGGCTGCGGGACGCGAAGAGCGGGCCGTGGCACCTGGTGCTGCTCGACTGGCAGATGCCGGGGATGAGCGGGCTCGCGCTGGCGGCGGAGATCCAGGCGGACGCGGCGCTGGCGCGCGTGCCGCTGGTGATGCTGTCGTCGGCCGGTCCGGTTTCGGATGCCGGCCCGGCCGCTCCGGCGGGCCTGGCCGCGTTTCTGACCAAACCGGTGACGGCGCAACAGCTGAGCCGATGCCTCACCCGGGTGCTCGCCGGGGCCGGGCAGCCGTCGCCAGCGCCAGCGCCGGTGCCGCGACCCGTGGCCGCGAGTCAGGGTCGTCGCGGGCTGCTCCTGCTGCTGGTGGAGGACAATCCGGCCAACCAGCGCGTGGCGACCATGCTGTTGGAGAAGATGGGCCATACGGTGGTCGTCGCGGCCAACGGCCAGATCGCCCTGGAGAAACTGGGCGCGCAGGAATTCGATGCCGTGCTGATGGACTGCCAGATGCCGGTGCTGGACGGATATTCGGCGACGCGGCAAATCCGTTCCGGGCTCCTGCCCGGAGTAAACCAGTGGGTGCCGATCATCGCGTTGACGGCCTATGCCCGGACGGAGGACCGGGTCCGTTGCCGCGAGGCGGGGATGGACGACTACGTGACCAAGCCCATCCGCGCGGCGGAACTGCTCGCGGCCGTGGAGCGGTGCGGATCGAAGAGCGGCAGAGCGCGGGCCGCCGTCTCCGCGCCCGATCCTGCCGAGCAGATTTTCGACGAGGAGGCGCTGGAGGACCTGCGGACTTTGCCCGGGGCCGCCGGTCCGTCATTGCTGGCGGAGCTGATCCGGCCGTATCTGGACGAAGAGGACCAGCGGATCAATCAGCTGCAGCGGCTGGCGGAGCGCCGGGCGAACGACGAACTTGGGGACGAGGCGCATCGTTTCGGAGGCAATGCCGCGACCTTTGGCGGAATCCAGGTCCGACGGCTGGCGTTGGAGTTGGAGCGGATGGCCCGGGCCGGAGACTGGAACATGGTCGATCTGCGGCTGGCGGAGCTGCGCGCGGCCTGCGGGCGCCTCCGTTCCGAAGTGGCGCGCCGGAGACTCGTGCAACCGTGAGGTGGCGCGCGAAGGGGGACCTGCCCACTGCTGCGATGCAGACGAGGGCCCTGCGGCGCGCGGGGGGAAACGACACCTGCCCGTGCGCCGTCATTTGGCCTTGGCCTCGGCTTTGTCATAACGATGCTGGGATGAACTCTGCCCTTGGCGTGCGCTGCCTCCGGTAAGCGTGCTCGCACCCGTGCCTTCCCCGAATTCCCAATCCGCCGTGTCCCTTTCCGTGAAGTCCAACGGACTGGCCGGACGTGTGTTGATCCAACTGGGGGCGGCGGCCGCACTGGGGGCGGCGGAATTTCTCGGACTGAGGCTCGCGACGCTGCATGGCAATGTCTCCGCCGTGTGGCCGGCGACCGGTGTGGCGATCTGGATGCTGAGCACGTTTGGCCGCCGGACGTGGCCGGTCGTGATGGCCGTGAGCTTTTTGGCGGAGCTGACCCACCCGTCGTTGACGCCGCTGACCGCGGCGGCGCTGGCCGCGGGCAGCACGCTGGAGGCGCTGGTGGGGGCCTGGCTGTGGCGGTGGATCGCGACGGAGCGGCCATGGGAGTCGCGCGACGCGATGGGCTGTTTCGTGGCGGCGCTGGCGGCCCCGGTGGTGAGCGCCGGCGTGGGCGCGCTGACGATGGTCTCGACCGGTGCGGTGGCGGTGTCGTTCCAGCAGCTTTGGATCACGTGGTGGATGGGGGATGCGGTCGGCGCGCTGACTCTCCTGCCGGTGCTGATGGCCGCGCCGGAACTGGGGCGGATCGGGCGGGGGATGAAATCCCGGGAGCTGGGCAAGGCGCTGATCGTGCTGGCGGCGGCAGGGACCGCGAGCTGGCTGGCGTTCAAGGCCGAAGGGGCGGGGGCCTTTCTGTTTACGCTTTTTCCGGTGCTGTTGCTGGCGATGATCTGGTTCGGCGCGGCAGGGGTGCGCGTGGTGGCGCTGCTGATCGCGATCGCGGGGATTGCGGCGGAGTTCAGCGGACAGAGCGTGTTTGCGAGCGGGAGCGCGACGGGCAACCTGCTCAATCTGCAGCTGTTCCTGGCTTCCGTCGCGGTGGCGGCGCTGGTCTTGCCGCGGTTTCGCACGCGGGGCAACATGCTGCCGGCGGTGGCGGTGCTGCTGGTCGGCTGGGGGCTGAGCGGCTGGATTTTCACGGCCGTGCAACGCGACGTCCGGCGGCGGCGGGATGAGGTCCTCGACGAGCGCGTGGCGGCGGCCCAGGCGGCCCTCCGGGTCCGGATGGAAAGCTATGTCGACGGGCTGATCGGGGCGGTGAGCTACTTTGCGGCCGCGAAGTCGGTCGACCGGAATGACTGGCGGGTCTATGCGGAGAACCTGCAGCTGGCGAAGCGCTATCCCGGGATCAACGGTCTCGGGGTGATCTATCCGGTTCAGCCGGACGGGGTGGAGGCGTGGCTGGCGCGGCTGAAGGCGGAGGGTGCGCCGCCGGACCTGAAAGTCGTGCCTTTTCCCGCGACCACCGGCCCGGCGGACGACGTGAAGTATCTCATCACGTACATCGAGCCGCGGGAGATCAACCGGGTGTCGGTGGGCCGTAACATCGCGACCGAGCCGAGCCGGCGGCTGGCCGCGGAGCAGGCCCGGGATACGGGGCAGCCGCGGATGAACCGCCGCATCCCGGGCTCGCGCGATGCGCAGCGGCGGCCGGGCTTCCTCCTTTATCTGCCGCTTTACCGGCAGGGGGCGCCGCTCGGCACGGTGGAGGAGCGGCGGGCCGCCCACCTCGGCTGGGTCTATGCGCAGTTCTTCGTGGACAATTTTCTCAACGGGGTGCTCGGCCCGCTGGGCGAGACGCTACAGCTCCATTTCTTCGAGGATGGCGGCCTCCGGCCCGAGCATCTGCTCTACGCCTCCGGCGCCGGGATCGCCCCCGGCGCGCCGATCGTCCTGCCCAAATTTGACCGGGTGACCACGGTGGAGATGGCGGACCAGCGGTTCGCGCTTGGCTGGCGGCGCGGCCCCAAATATGTCGATGCCGAGCCGGGCCCGATGGCGTGGGCGGCGGCGAGTTTCACCTTTGCGACCCTGCTGCTGGCGGGGTTGGTGCAGAGCCTCCAGTCGACCGGGCAGCGGGCGCGGGACCTCGCCGAGGAGCGCACGCGCGAGCTGTCGGCGACGCAGCGCCAGCTCAAGGGCGTGCTGGACGGCACCGAGTTCAGTGTGATCGCGACGACCACCGAAGGGATCATCGAGGTGTTCAACGCGGGGGCCGAGCACATGCTCGGCTACGCGGCGGCGGAGATGGTCGGCCGGCAGACGCCGGCCCTGATCCATCTCAGCGAGGAAATCGCGGCGCGGGCGGCGGAGCTGACGGTGACCTTGGGACGGAAGATCGAGGCCGGGTTTGAGGCGCTCGCCGCCCCGGTGCGGACCAACCAGACGGACGAACGCGAGTGGACTTATGTGCGCAAGGACGGGTCCCGGCTGCCGGTCTGGCTCAGTGTCACCGCGTTGCGCGACGGCCGCGGCGAGATCGTCGGCTTTCTGGGCATCGCCCAGGACATCACCGAGCGCAAGCGGCAGGAACTCCGGCTGCGGGACACGTTCCGTGAGCTGGAGCGGCAGAAGTTCGCCCTCGACGAGCACGCCGACGTGTCGGTCACCGATGTGGAGGGGGCCATCATTTACGCCAACGACCGGTTTTGCGCGAACACCGGCTATGCCCGCGCGGAACTGCTGGGGCAGAACCACCGGATCATCAAATCGGGCCAGCATCCGAAGGAGTACTTCCGCGAGATGTTCGCCGCGATCACCCGTGGCTTGGTGTGGCACGGGGAGATCTGCAACCGGTCCAAGGACGGACGGTTCTTCTGGGCCCGCTCCACCATCGTGCCTTTCCTCAATGACCGGGGCGAGCCGACGCACTACGTGGCGATCCGCACGGACATCACGGAACAGCGCGAGGGTGAGAACCGGCTGCGGCAGCAGCACGCCGCCCTCGCCGAACTCACGCGGGACCGGAGCCGCAGCCCGCTCGGTGTCGCCGAGGTCTTCCGCCGGCTGGTCGAGGCCGGGGCGCGGGCGCTCCGGGTCGACCGGGCGAGCATCTGGCTGCTGTCGCCGGACCGCACGCGGCTGGTCTGCCAGGTGCTGTTCGAACGGGCGGAGGACACGTTTTCGTCCGGGGCGGAACTGGCCGCCGCGGATTATCCGGCGTATTTCGCGGCGTTGGAAGCGGGGCGGTTCATCTCCCCTCCATGCTCGACGCGACGGTGCGGCGCGACGGACGCCTCGAGGGGGTCGTGTGCTTCGAGAGCCGGGGGCCGCGGTGCGACTGGCAGACGGATGAAGAGGCGTTCGCGAGCTCGCTCGCGGATCTCGTGCAGGTCGAGCTGGAGAGCGAGCGCCGGCGCACCGTCGAGCACGCCCTGCGCACGAGCGAGCAGCGGCTGTCCGATGTGTTCCGGGTCATGGCCGAAGGCCTGATCCTGCAGGACAAGGCGGGCATGATCGTCGACTGCAATGTGGCGGCGGAACGCCTGCTGGGAATGTCCCGCGAGCAGATCGTGGGGCGCACGTCTTACGATCCACGTTGGCGGACGGTGCGCGCCGACGGCACGGCGTTCACCGGCGAAGAGCACCCGCCGATGGTCACACTCCGGACCGGCCGGGCCTGCAAGGATGTCGAGATGGGGGTCCACCGGCCTGACGGGACGCTGATCTGGCTCCTGGTCAACGCGGAGCCGATGCCGGACGAGGCAGGGGAAATGCGGCTTGTGGTCTGCAGTTTCACGGACATCACCGAGCGGCGGCGGGCGCAGGAAAACCTCGCGCAGGCGCGCGACCAGGCCCTGGAGGCGTCGCGGCTGAAGTCGGAGTTTCTGGCGACGATCAGCCACGAGATCCGGACGCCGATGAATGCCGTGATCGGCATGGCGGGCCTGCTGGCGGACACGGAGCTCCAGCCGGAGCAGCAGGAGATGGTGGAGACGATGGCGGGCGGAGCCGAGACGCTGCTCTCGATCATCAATGATGTCCTGGATTTTTCCCGCATTGAGGCGGGTCGGATGCGGCTTGACGCGGTGGAGTTCGATTTCCGACGGGTGGTGGAGGAGACGCTGTCGCTCCTGGCGGCGCGCGCCCACGAAAAGGGTGTCGAACTCACCTGCGAGTTCGCCCCGGCACCGGAGTCTATGCTGGTGGGGGACAGCGGGCGGGTGCGACAGGTGCTCACCAATCTCATCGGCAACGCGATCAAGTTCACGGACGAGGGCGAGGTGGCGGTGACGGTGAGGTCAACCCCCAAGGGTGGGAACCGCAGCCGGGTCCGCGTGGACGTGCGCGACACCGGGGTGGGAATCGCGCGGGAAGCGCAGGGACGGCTGTTTCAGCCGTTCACGCAGGCGGACGGGAGCACGACGCGGCGGTTTGGCGGCACGGGGCTCGGGCTGGCGATCAGCCGGCAACTGGTGGAACTCATGGGCGGTGAGATCGGATTTGAAAGCGAAGCGGACCGCGGCTCGGTGTTTTGGTTTGAGCTGGAGTTCGCCCGCCGGTCTGCGGTGCGCGCGGAACCCCTGGCGACCGTGCCGCCGGGGCGCCACATCCTGGTGGTCGATGACAACGAGACCAACCGACGCATCCTGGCCGGGCAATTGTCGCAGTGGGGGATGACGGTCGAGGCGGTGGCCGACGGGCCCGCCGCGCTGGCGCGGTTGCGGGATCCCAAGGCGGGGCCGTGGCACCTGGTATTGCTGGACTGGCATATGCCCGGGATGAGCGGTCTCCAACTGGCCGTGGAAATCCGGGCGGACGTCGCGCTCTCGGATGTGCCGCTGGTGATGTTGTCGTCGGCGGGACCGATGGCGGATGTGGCCACGGCGACGGCGGCGGGGTTCGCGGCGTTCCTGACGAAGCCGGTGACGATGCAGCAACTGAGCCGGTGTCTGACAAGGGTCCTGACGGAAGCGGTCGCGACCACCCGGGTCAGGGAAACGGGCGAGGCCGGGGCGCGCCCAATCCGGTCCGCCCGCGGCCTGCGGCTGCTGCTGGCCGAGGACAATCCGGCGAACCAGCGGGTGGCGACCCTGCTGCTGGAGAAAATGGGCCATGCCGTGACGGTCGCCGCCAACGGGCAGCTCGCCCTCACCGCGCTGGCGGAGCAGGAGTTCGACGCCGTGCTGATGGATTGCCAGATGCCCGTGCTGGACGGCTATGGCGCCACGCGCCAGATCCGTTCCGGCGCCCTGTCCGGGGTGGACCGCCAGATCCCGATCATCGCGCTCACGGCCTACGCCCGCACGGAGGACCGGGTCCGCTGCCTGGACGCCGGGATGGACGACTACATCACCAAGCCCGTCCGGGCGGCGGAACTGCAGGCGGCGCTGGAGCGCCGGATGAACGGGAACGGCGCGGCCGGGCCCGAGCCCGCGACGGTGCCAGAGGAGAAGGTGATCGACGAGGAGGCGTGGGCGGCGGTGCGGGCACTGCCCGGGATGCGGGGACCGTCCTTGCTCGGGGAGATCATCGAAGTCTACCTCAGCGACGAGGCGGAGCGGTTGGAGCACCTGGTCGTCCTGGCCGCGCGGCGGGACGGAGGACTCCTGGGCGACGAGGCGCACGGTTTCGGGGGCAATGCCGCGACCTTTGGCGGGATCGAGGTCCGGCGGGTGGCGCTCGATCTGGAGCGGGCGGCGCGGGCCGGGGACTGGGCGGCCGTGGAGGTGCAGCTGGCGGAGCTGCGGGCCGCCGGTGGGCGCTTGCGCTCCGAGGTGGTGCGACGCACCTTGCCCGCACCATGAAGGTCCTGGCCATCGAAGATCAACCCGTTGCAGCGATGCAGATGATGGCCCTGCTTCGCTCGCTGGGTCACGACGCGGAGCACGTGAAGGACTCGACCGACGCGTGGTCGCGACTGACGCACGGCGGGTACCGGGTGGTCGTGAGCGACTGGCGGATGCCGGGGATCGACGGCCTCGGGCTGTGCCGGATGATCCGCGAACGCGGCGGCGACTACGTGTATTTCATCCTGGTCAGCTCCAGCCCGGTGACGGGAGAAAACCGGAAGCTGGCGCTGGCGGCCGGCGTGGACGATTTTCTCGCCAAGCCGATCAACGGCGAGGAGCTGGGCATGCGGCTCCACGTGGCGGAACGCATCATCGGCCTGGCGCAACAGGTGAAACAGCTGGAGTCGTTCCTGCCGGTCTGCACCTATTGCCACAAGATCAGGGACGACCAAAAATACTGGCAGGAAATGGAGAGCTATTTCAGCCAGCGGCAGGGGACGAAGTTCAGCCATGGGGTCTGCCCGGACTGCTATGAACGCGTGATGGCCCCGCAGCTCCGGAAGCTGGGGATCGACGCGCCCGCCATCGAGGATCTGGACAAGCCGTAAGGCGGAGGCCGGTTTGTGGGCTTGCGCCGGAGCGCCGGCCTGCGGTGATCGCGGGATGTCCAACGCCCTCGCCGCCGAGAAATCCCCCTACCTGCTGCAACACGCGGATAACCCGGTCGCCTGGCTGCCCTGGGGCGAGGCGGCCTTTGCGCAGGCGCGGGCGGAGGACAAGCCGGTGTTCCTGAGCATCGGCTACTCGACCTGCCACTGGTGCCACGTGATGGCGCACGAGTCGTTCGAGAGCCCGGAGGTCGCGGCGATCCTGAACGCGCACTTTGTCGCCATCAAGGTGGACCGCGAGGAGCGGCCCGACGTGGACAAGGTCTACATGGCCTATGTGCAGGCGCTGACGGGGCACGGTGGCTGGCCGCTGAGCGCGTGGCTGACGCCAGAGCTGAAGCCGTTTTACGGCGGCACCTATTTTCCGCCCGAGGACCGGCACGGGCGGCCGGGGTTTCCGGCGATCCTGCAGGCGATCGCCGCAGGCTGGCAGAACGAACGCGACAAGCTCGTGGCGGAAAGCGAGCGGGTGCTGGGCACGTTGCGCGAGTACCACAGCGGCCGCCGGGCCGAGCCGGAGACGGGCGAGACGCCGCCGCTGGCGGTCGCGGCGGGCGAGGCCTATGAGAAGTGCTTCCAGTATTTCTATGAGGCGTTCGACGCGGCGCACGGCGGGTTCGGCGGGGCGCCCAAGTTTCCCCGGGCCTCGAACCTGAACTTTCTCTTCCGGGTCGCGGCGATCCAGGGAGTGGCGAGCGAAACGGGAGCGGAGGCGGTGCGCCTCGCGGCCTCGACCCTGCGCGCCATGGCGCGCGGCGGCATCCACGACCAGGTCGGCGGCGGCTACCATCGCTACTCGGTGGATGAGACGTGGTTCGTGCCGCACTTCGAGAAGATGCTCTACGACCAGGCGCAGATCGCGATCAACTGCCTCGAGGCGCGGCAGGCGACGGGCGACGAGCGCTTTGCGTGGATGGCGCGGGACATCTTCGACTACGTGCAGCGCGACCTCACCGGGCCGGCGGGCGGGTTTTTCACCGCGGAGGACGCCGACAGCCCAGTGCACGGCGAGGACGCGACGGCCGGTCACGGCCACGGGCAGGCGGAAGGGGCGTTTTATGTGTGGAGCGCGACGGAACTGCGCGCGTTGCTGGGCGACGACGCGCCCTTCGTGGCGGCGCATTTCGTCGTGCTCGACGCGGGCCATGTCGGTGGGCAGCTCGACCCGCACGGGGAGTTTCGCGGGAAGAACATCCTCGCCCAGCGCAGCTCGCTGCTGGATCCAGCGAAGCGGTTTTCGCTCACGCCGGAACAGGCGAACGACCGGCTCATGGGCGCGCTGGAGAAACTGCGGGCGGCGCGCGCGACGCGTCCCCGGCCGCTGCTCGACGACAAGGTCGTGACGGCGAACAACGGGCTGATGATCTCCGCGCTGGCCCGGGGCGCAGCGGTGCCCGCCGAAGCGCTGGCGGACCAGCAGGCCGGTTACCTGGCGGCGGCGGTGTGTGCGGCGGAATTCGTGCAGCGGGAGCTGTACGATGCCGGGCGTGGCGTGCTTTTTCGCTGCTGGCGCAAAGGGCGCGGTCTCAACGAAGGCTTTGCCGAGGACTACGCCTATTTCATCCAGGGGCTCCTCGACCTGTACGAGGCGTCGTTCGATCTGCGCTGGCTGCAGTGGGCCGAGGCCCTGCAGACGAAGATGGACAGGTTGTTCTGGGACGAGGCGCGCGGCGGGTATTTCAACTCGGCGGCGGGCGATGCCGCCATTGTGCTCCGGCTGCGGGAGGACTACGACGGCGCGGAGCCGGCGCCGAGTTCGGTTGCGGCGATGAACCTGCTGCGGCTGGCGGTGATCTTCCACGACGATACGCAGCGCGGGCGCGGGGTGAGATGTGTCGAGGCGTTTCGCGCGCAGTGGAGCACGACGCCGCACGGGATGCCGCAGATGTTGTGCGCCTTGGAGCTGGCGCTGGAGGCGCCGCGGCAAGTGGTGCTGGTGGGGGACGGGGGATCGGCTGATTTCCGGGCGTTGGTGGCGGTGGCGCACGAAGGGCTCGGGCCGCGGCGGGCGCTGCTGGCGGTGGCCGACGACGCGCAGCGGACCTGGTGGGCGGCGCGGGCGCCGTGGATGGCGGGGATGTTCCCGCTCGACGGGCGGGCCACGGCCTATGTCTGCGAGGACTATGCCTGCCGCGCGCCGGTCACGACCGTGACCGAGCTGCGGTCCCTCCTCGGCGGGAAATAGTGCATTTAGGGGTTGCGGGCCTGGCTGGTGGGAAATGACCCTCTCCCTACACACCCGTGAAAATTCTCGCCGTCGAAGACGATGCCGTTTCCCGCGCCGTGCTGCGCAAGGCCCTCCGTCGGTTGAAACATGACGTGGTCGAGGCGGCGGACGGGGAGGAGGCGTGGACGCAGCTGCAGGCCGAGCCGGTGCGCGTGGTGGTGAGCGACTGGATGATGCCGAAGTCCGATGGACTCGATCTGTGCCGCCGCATCCGGGCCCGGCCGGGCAAGGACTACACGTATTTCATTTTGCTCACGAGCCGCGACGCGACCGAAGAGAACCAGCGCGCGGCGGCCGATGCGGGCGTGGACGATTTCCTGACGAAGCCCCTCGATTTGCCGGAGCTGTGGACTCGCCTGCGCGTGGCCGAGCGGATTTTGCACTACACCACCCAGGTGCGTCAGTTGGAGGAACTGCTGCCGATCTGCTCATACTGTAAAAAAATCCGCGACGACCAGAACTACTGGCAGCAGATGGAGGGCTACATCAACGAGCGCACCGGGAGCGAATTCAGCCACTCGATCTGTCCCGACTGCTACCAGCGCGTGGTCATCCCCGAACTGGAGGCGCTCAAGGGCGCCAACACTCCGCAGCAGCCTCCCGCGGCATGAGCGAATACGCCGAAAGCATCCGCCGCCTGGAGGAGAAGATCGCCTACCTCGAGCGACACGTGACCGAGCAGGACAAGGCCATGATGGAAATGGCCGACGACCTCACCCGGCTGGGCCGCGAACTGAAGGCGTTGCGCGAACGCGACGCCAGCGGCGCCCAGGGTGGTGGCGGCGAGGAGGCGATGCCGGACGAGCGCCCGCCGCACTACTGAGTGCGCCGGGCGCCGGGATCGCTCAGAACGACGCGGTCAGTTCCTGTTGGTGGCCGGGGTCGAGCGTCTGGGTGCCCAGCGCGGTGCACTCGACGGTGTCGTTCTTGTAGAGCTTGAAGCTCACGGGCTCGTTGGCGTCGCTGGTCTCCCAGCGCCACTTGCCGATGGAGACGAACTGGAGGGGGACGCCCTTTTCCCAGCTAAGGCCCGGACCCTCCCCGCGGATGAACAGGCGGTTGCCAATGCCGATATAGGCGGTGGCGATGAGGCGGGTCGCTCCGTCCGAAGTGAGCACGCGCTCGGCGAGCTCGGCCGATTGCGGAGCGGGGGAGTCGTCGATTTCGAGACCGAGACCGGGCTCGTTGTCCTCCTCGGGCTCGGGCTTTTTCGCAGCGCGTCTGCGGCCCGGTTTGGGCGCATCGTCGGAGTCGGCGTCGGGTTCAGGGCTCGCTGTGGCGGCGGGCTCGGGCTGGGCCGCGGGCGTCTCTGCTTCGGACGTGGCGGACTCGGCCGGGGAATCTACCGGGGCGGGTTCGACTGCGGGAGCGGGCGATGGCTCGACTGCAGGGGTGGAGGACGGCTCGACCGGAGTGGCGACAGGTTCGGGAACCGGAGTGGCGACCGGCTCGGGCGCCGGGGCGGCGGCCACGGTTTCCGGAACGGGCTCGGGTGCCGGTTCGGTCGCGGCGGGAGCGGGTGGCGCTTCGGGAGCGGGAGCGGGAAGCTCCTCCTTGGTGTCGACGAAGGGGTCGACCGTCTGCGGCGCCACAGGTGCGATCTCGGCGATCGCGGCGACGGGGATCGGCGGCGGTTCGTCAACCACCGGTGGCAGGTCGGCCGGAGGCGGGACGTCGGCCACGGGCGGCGGTGGGATGACGGCTTCGGCGACCGGAGCGGGAGTTTCCTCGGCGGCCGGGGTTTCGCGGCGCGGTTTCCGCGGGCGCTTGGGCGGGTGAGCGGTGGTCTCCGCCGGGGCGGCAGGATCGGTGGGCGGCGGGGTCGCCGCCGGTGAATCGACGGCGGCGGTTTCGACCGGGGGAGTGTCCGTGACAATGGTCGCCGGGGGCGGGGAAACGAACACCGGCGCCGGCGGAGGCGGCGGGGCCTTGGCGGCTGCCTCGAGGGCGCGCTCGAGCCGCTCGGTGCTCGCGGCGATTTTGGCCTCGAGGGCGGCGAGCGCTTCGGTGCCGGCGGTGGACAGCGAGCGGCTGACGGCGGCGAGCTTCTCCTCGATCTCGGAGGCGGCGCGCGTCTGGGCGCTGGCGAGCGTGCGCTCCGCGTCGATCGCGGCGGAGGCGAGGGACAGCCGGGCGGCGTCCGAGGACTGCGCGATGGTCGCGGCTGCGGCGGCGGCGGCCTGGGCCACCGCGGCGGCGGTGGCGGCGGTGACCTGGTTCAGCGAATCGGTGGCGGCCCGGGCGGCGGCGTCCTGGGCGCCGGCGAGGTTCTTCTGCGTGGCGGCCTCCAGCTTCGCCCATTCGGCGGCGGACTTGGCGATCTGGTCGGAGACGGACTCCAGGCGCTCGCTCTCGGTGGTGCGGAGGGCGGCGAGTTCTTTCTCAAGCTCCTCCTTTTCGGCGTCGTTGGCGGCGGCGAGCTGGGCCTGGAACTCGGAGATTTTCTCCTGGAGCTTTTGCGGGAGATGTTCGGCGTGACGGAGATTGCGCAGAGAGAGCTCGGCGATGCCGTTGAGCCCGTTGGCGGCGATGCTGATCTGCTCGGCAGAGGAGGTGATGGTGCGCGCGAGGGCTTCGAGGGCGCGCTGGCGGTCGTCGAGGGCCTCGTTCTTCTGGCGCTCGTAGTTGAGGACAATCGGGACCAGACCGAATACGGCCCCGAGCACCACGCAGAGAACGATGGCGAGGGTCCGTCCGTCGGAGAACGGGTGTGGGCTCCAGACTGCGATGGCGATGGCGAGGCCAAGCAGGACGACATCGGTGAGGATGAAAAGCCAGGTGGGCAGTTTGAAGGGCGAATCGGAAGGCGTCATGGGAAGCGGCGAGGATGCCGGCGCGACGCCCTCCCTGTTGCGGCGTCGCGTGTGCGGCGGAAAGTTTGTGCGCCGCGAAATCGGACTTTTCAATCACGGAGTGCGGGCCGCGAGTTTTGGTTTCCCTTCGGGGCGCCGGCCTGTCATGACTCGGTCATCCCCATGGAATTTCCTCATTTTCTGCGGATCGAGCGGGAGGGTGGCGGCGGCTCGCGGCATTACGTGGTGCACACGAACGACCCGAAATTTTCGATGGAGCTGACGCCGGATGCGGCGGCACCGGACAAGGTGGGCAAGGGGATCATCAAGCGCGTGTGCGTGCCGAATTCGTGGGCGGGCGACTATGCTCGCTACGCGAAATTCATGGGGGCGGCGCAGGAGTTTTTCGGAAAATCCTTCGCGGAGCCGGCGTCGAAGGCGGAGACGTTCTCGCCGGAGACGCGGCGGTTTCAGACCTAGCGAGGCGGGCACCTCACAGCCGGCGCCACACCGCGGCGCAGAGCGCCATCAGGAAGACGATGCGCAGTCCGCCCTCGAAGGTGAGGATGACCAGCGTCCACTTCATGCGGTTGCCGCGTCGGAGCGAGAAACCGATGGCGGTGAGGGCGAGCAGCCCGAGGCCGTAGATGCGACCGAGCGGCGTGAGAAGCAGCGTGAGCATCCACACCCAGTAGCCGAGGATCGCGACGGTCCAGAAGAAGGCGAGGACCTCGCTCAGCCCGAGCGTCCGAGGGTCCGCGTTGCGGGCGATCTGCTTGATCCCGAGGTAGCGCTCGCTGAGCACGAGCTGCACGACCTCGAACACGAGGAAGAGCGGCGCGAGGAGGAACAGCGTTTGCACGCTGCGAGCAAGGGGACCGGACGGGCGGATGGCAATGCGGCGTGCGATCGCCGACCCGGAGGCAAGGCGCGCGAAGGGCGCCGTTCGCGTGTTTGCGGGGGACCGGATCGATGGCGGCCATCGGAATTTTCAATGAGCGCTTTTCGCCCGGTTCGGTTAAACTGCGGTGGTCAAACAAATCCTATGAAAACATCCCTCAGATTGCTGGGTATTGTCATGATTGCTGTCGGAGCATGGAGCCTCGTCCCGGCAGCGGAAAGTGCGTCGGCCGTGAAGGTGACGGAGCGGGTGGGCGTGTATGATTCGCGGGCGGTGGCCTACGCGCACTTCTGGAGCCCGGAGGTGGAGCGGACGCGCAACGCCGCGGTGGCGGAGGCCAAGGTCGCCAAGGCGGCGGGCGACACGGCCGCCACCGAGGCGAAGAGCCGCAGTCTGGCCGACTATCAAAAGCGGATGCACGAGCAGGTGTTTGGCTCCGCGCCCGCCACCGACGCGATGGCGGCGCTCGCCGCCCGCCTCCCCGCCCTGCAACGCGAACTCGGGGTGGACCGCGTCGTGTCGAAATGGGACGTGAAGGTCCTGAAGGACGTGCCGGAGGCGCAGCGCGTCGATGTGACCGACCGGCTGGTGCGCGAGTTTATCGTTCCGAACGAAAAGCAGCAGAAGGTGCTCGATTCGATGAAGACGACGAAGCCGGTTTCGAGTCTGCGGCTGAAGATGCTCCACCTCTTTGGCGGCGCGTGACGCGACTGGCCGCGCCCGGACCGGGCGGGTGGCCGCGTGCGGTCACTTCCCGCCGTACCAGACGCCGCGGCGCCAATTGTGGCGCCGGAGGCGGTGGACGAGGGGCTCGGGCATGGCGGGCAGATCGCTCACGGCGCAGTTGGCCTCGGCCTGCGCAACGGTGCGGATCCCGGGGATCACGACGGAGACGGCCGGGTGCGCGAGCACCCATTTGATCGCGGCCTGCGGCAGCGTGTAGCCGCTGCCGGCGAGGTCGCGGCGGACCTCCTCGGTGTGCGCGACGGCCCGTGCGAGGCGGTCGCCGGCGAAATATTTCGCGCGGAAATCGTCGGGGGCGAACTGGGTTTCGGCGGTGAACTTGCCGGTGAGCACGCCCTCGTCGAAGACGACGCGGACGATGACGGCGACGCCGCACTCGCGGGCGACGTCGAGCAGTTCGGCGGCGGGCTCCTGCTCGAACAGGTTGTAGATCACCTGAACGCTATCGACCCAGCCGCCGCGCATCAGGTCGATCACGCAGTTCTGGTCCTGTTCGGGCGTGGAGATGCCGATGAGACCGAGGCGGCCTTCGCGCTGCAGCGCCCGGAGCACCTTGAAAGGAGTGGGCTGGCGGTTCCACGCCCGCGTCCACGTGTGGAGCTGCAGAAGATCGAGTTTTTCCACGCCGAGGTTCGCGCAGCGGGTGGCGATGTTTTCGCGGAGGTAGGATTCCGCGTAGCAGTCGTCGGCGCGGTCGTAGGGCGAGGGCGGCCAGGACCCGGCGCCCGGCGGGGTCTTGGTGGCGACGAAAATCTTGCCGGTCTGGCCGGCGTCGGCGCGGTCGCGGAGCACCTGGCCGATGAGCTTCTCGCTGCGACCGTTCCCGTAACCGGCGGCGGTGTCGATGAACGTGCACCCGAGGTCGAGCGCGCGGTGGATGGCGGCGAGCGAGTCGGTGTCGGCCTGCGCGCCCCACGAGCCGCCGATGGCCCAGGCGCCGAAGCCGATCTCGGAGGTGGTGAAGGGATGGCGGCCGAACGGGCGGAGCTTCATGGGGGGCGGGGTCAGAGTTTTTCGGGGGTGACGGCCACCGTCTCGCCGTTCATGCGCACCGTGACTTTTTCCGGGGTCTTCGAGGCGAGGCGGTAGGTGGTCACGCGGCCGGCTTTCCATGTGAGGTCCACGGTGACCCCGTGACGGGCGCGCAGCCCCCGCGCCTCGCCGTCGGGCCACGCCGCAGGGAGGGCGGGGAGGAGGTCGATCTCGCCGGCGTGCGACTGGAGGAGCATCTCGGCGATGCCGGCGGTCGCGCCGAAGTTGCCGTCGATCTGGAAGGGCGGGTGGGCGTCAAAGAGGTTTGGATACGTCCCGCCGCCCTTCATGCTGATGCCCGCCGCGCCAGTGCTCACGGGCGTGAGCTGGGTGCGGAGGAGCTTTTCGCAGCGGTCGCCGTCGCGCAGGCGGGCCCAGAGGTTGAGCTTGTAGGCGATGCTCCAGCCGGTGCCGGCGTCGCCGCGGGCCTCGAGGGATTTGCGTGCGGCGGCGGCGAGGTCGGGCGTGCGACGCGGCGAAATTTCGTCGCCGGGATAGAGACCCCAGAGGTGCGAGACGTGCCGGTGGGTGGGCTCGGCCTCCTTGTACTCTTCCAACCATTCCATGATGCGACCGTCGGACCCGATGCGGGTGGGCGCGAGGCGGGCGCGCTTTTCGGCGAGTTCGGCGGCGAACGCCTCGTCGGTGCCGAGGAGCTTCGCGGACTCGATGGTGGCGGTGAAGAGGTGGCGGAGGAGCTGCTGGTCGATGGTCGGGCCGAGGCAGACATTGGCGCGTTTCCCGTCGGGGAGGAGGAAGGCGTTTTCAGGGGAGTTGGAGGGCGCGGTGACGAGCCAGCGGTGGTTCGGCTCCTCGATCAGCATGTCGGAGTAGAATTGCGCGGAGCCCTTCAGGATCGGGTAGGCCCACGCGAGGAATTTCTTGTCGCCGGTGAAGAGCCAGTGATCCCACAGGTGCTGGCAGAGCCATGCTGAACCGCTATTGGCGGAGCCCCAGCTCGCGGCCTCGCCTGGGGCGGTGAAACCCCAGGGGTTGGCGAGCACGTGCGCGACCCAGCCACGCGCACCGTAGTATTTCTGCGCGGTGACGGCGCCGGGTTTTTGGAGCGACTCGACGAAGGCGAAGAGCGGCTGAGCCAGGTCGCCTAGCCCGCAGACCTCGGCGGGCCAGTAGTTCATCTGGATGTTTACGTTCAGGTGCCAGTCGGCGTTCCAAGGGGCCTGGATCTCCTCGGCCCATAGGCCCTGGAGATTGGCGGGCAGGCCGCCGGGGCGCGACGACGAGATGAGGAGGTAGCGGCCGAAATCGAAAAAGAGCGCGGCGAGGCCGGGATCGCTCGCGCCGTCGCGGAGGGCGGCGAGGCGGGCGGGCGTGGGGAGAGCGCCGGCCGCGGCCGAGGGTGAACCCAGGGTGAGGCTCACGCGGTTGAAGTAGCGCTGGTAGTCGGCGAGGTGGGCGGCGCGGAGGGCCGTGAAGTTCTTGCGGGCGGCGCGGGTGAGATCGTCCTGGCTGGCGGCGGAAGGATCGTCGTCGCGGCGTCCGGCGAAGGTATGGATGTCGGTGATGGCGGTGAGGAGGAGCACGACCTGGGTGGCGTCGCGGATCTGCAGCGTGGTCGCGGTGGACGAGAGGTCGCCGCTCGGCATGAGGGCGCGGAGGCGGGCGGCGTAGCGGACGCCCGTGGCGGTCTTCTTACCGTCGGGCAGCTGGCCCGTCATCAGCAGGCGGTCGGGGCCCTCGGAGACGGTGGCGAAGTTCTCCGGCCGGTCGAGGGCGACGTCGAAGTTGAGGGCGCCGGGCGTATCGGCGGTGAGGCGGACGACGATGACCTCGTCGGGGGCGCTGACAAAGACCTCGCGAGTGTAGCCGACATCTCCGAGCCGGTAGGTCAGGCGCGTGGTGGCGGTCTCGAGGTCGAGTTCGCGGCGGTAGTCGGCGGGTTTGGCGTCGGCGGGAGTATTGAGAAACTTGATGCGGAGATTGCCGAGGGTCTGGTAGGAGCCGTACTGGGCGTTGGCCCCCCGGCCGCGGGCGGAACCGGGGCCGGCGCAGGTGAAGTTCCGGTTCACGAGCGCCTCGGCTTCGGCGTTCTTCCCCTCCAGCAGCAGGCGGCGGATCTCGGGGAGCGACTGGGCGGCGTCGGGACGATCGGCATCCTGCGGCGAGCCGGACCAGAGGCCGGACTCGTTGAGCACGATGCGCTCCTCGGCCACCCCGCCGAAGACCATCGCGCCGAGGCGGCCGTTGCCGAGCGGGAGGGATTCGGTGAAATGGGTGGCGGGCTGGTCGAACCAGACGAGATGCTCCGGGGAGGCCCGCAAACCGGCGAGACTGGCGAGGAGCAGGGGTAGGAAGAGAGAAAGGCGGGGCATGGCGGAGTCCGAGTCGCTAGCGGAGATTCACGCGATAAGCGAAGACGTTTCCGGCGGCCGTGAAGGTGACCTTTCCCTCGGAGGCGTCGAACGGCGCGGTGCCGGTGACTTTGCCCTGAACATCGACCGCTTCGACCGAGCTGACGGCTGCCGGGCGGCCGAGGATTTTGTCCAACCGCAGGGTGAGGGGAGCCGGGTCGCCATCCGGGAGGGGCGTGACGATGAGGTGGTCGCGGGCGACCTCGCAGCGGAAGGCGCCGGTGGTTTCGACGGAGCCAAAATCGACGGCGCCGGTATGGCCGAGGAAACGGGCGGAGCGCACGTAGGGCTCCGCGGGGGGCACGAGTCGGATGTGGGTGACCGTGGTCTTGTTGGTCCCTTCCACGACCAGTTTGCCGACCGTGTAGCGGCGGCGGTTGTCCTCGTCGCCGAGGAGGCGCTGGCGTTGGTTGCGGTTCTTCGGCTCGTTGAGCGCGACCAGAATCTCGTACTCTCCAATCGGCAGGTCGGCGGGCATCGTGACGGTCCACGCATCGCCGACGGTGACGGAACCCTGCCACTGGCTCGTGGGCGTCGCGGGCGAGCCGCCGCCGGTGAACTCGGTAAGCGCGCGGCGGCCGGGCGTCGTCCGTGAAAAATAATACGTCACCGCGAAGTCCTTCGGCGCGGGGTGCGCGGCGTCCCAGGTCGTGATGAGCCGGAAGCGGCGGTCGCCGAGATGGTCGACGCGGATGGCGACTGGCGAGATCGCGAGCGGAGCGGTGGGGTTGAAGACGCGGCTGTTGATGTAGAATTTTCCGGGCGCGCGCGAGCGTTCGGCGATCGCGCCGCCGATGCGCTCGATGCTGGATTCGATTTCCCCGTGCTGAGCGAGGTAGCCGTATTGCGGCAGCGTGCGGCCGGCGACGGTCCAGTCGGACTCGCCACGATTGACCCAAACACGGGCCCCGGAGCGCCAGGTGATGACGAGACGGTGGATGTCGCCTGCGGCGAATTCCACGCGGGCGATCTCGTCCTGCGCGACGCTTTCGATAAAGTCCTGTGCGAGCCAGGCCTTGCGCACGGCCCCGCGGACGACGCAGCCGGCATCGACCATCAGGGCGTGGCCGGTGAGCAGTTCGGCGCTGACATAGTCGTCGCTCTCGATGCCGTGCTCCTCCCGGCTCCGGCCGCCCTGGTAGCGATCCGAGTAGCCGACGCCATGGAGGCTGAAACGCGTGTGGTTGACCGCGTCGAACCATGGGACGCGTTCCCAGTCGCCCGCGGTGACGACGTTGTGGAAACGCTCCGGCTTGGGCCCGAGTTGCATGAACTGGGCATCGGCGCCATCGAGCCACCCGATCAGTTGATCGCTGCCGGCTTCGCTGACCGTGGGGGCGTTGTTTCCGCAGGCGTCGCGGATCGCGGCAAACGCCTCGCCCCAGGCGCGCTGGGTCTCGCGCTTCGAGTGAAAATTTCCCTGGCGGTCGTAGAAATCGAAGCTGTTGAGCGACGTGAACACGTCGACAAACGAGGCGGTGGGCCGCAGCGCGGGCACGATGAGATCGAGATTGCGCTGGAGAAACGGCCGGATGTGGTCGGGCCGGAACTGGTAACTCTGCGCCTCGCGGCCCTCGTTGAGCCAGGCGCGGCGCGGCTTGCCGTCGGCGGTGAACGTGATGTGGTCGTAGCTGAACCCGGTGGCGTCGGGATAC